>NZ_JAPQLG010000173.1:0-9338 GCF_028982005.1 Wolbachia endosymbiont of Drosophila bocki
CATAGATATACCTCTTTCTTAACTATGCTTATTTTACCTCATATTTTCGAGATCCTTAACAGGTTCTCAGGAGTAAATGTTCGAGAACGCGCTCTGACAATGGTTTTGTTTGCACTAAGTATTAACTCACTAGTTGTGCTTAACATCCGTCGAATGCTGCGTCACCAGTTTCCAGTAATGGCCTTAGATTTATCACGTCCACATTGGCAAGGTGCTAGAGTACGTGAAGTATTGTGTGAAATGGTTGATGATAATTCTCAAATAAACGTTATTTTAACACCATTTCAGTCACCTGATGATTATTCAAGAAATCGTGGGCATTTCCACGGTAATCTTTCACGAATAGGTGGTGTTGGACAAGTACACGAAGCTGCAAGTGTAATGATGAATACCGGCTGGCAAGATGTCAATAGGCATACGGAATTATTTCAGGAAATTTCTAATGTGTTGTTTCCATTGTTAGAGCAAAATGCTATACAACCATTAAGGCAAGCATTGGTAACAAGTGAAGCTGAATTTCAAGCTGTGTTACATGGATTATTTTATACTCTTGGCAATCCTGCTAGAGTAATTATTGAGTTTCAATTAGAAAGAGGTGGAAGAATAGATCTAGTGTTGTCAAGATTTGTGGAAAGAGATGATACTCATCCAATTGGGATAGAGCTAAAATTTGCTCAAACTGCAGGGCAGGTACGACAAAAAAATGCAGAAGCAAATCGACAATTACAACGATATACACAATGTGGAGGATGTGAACGTATTACTGATGGAGATCAAATGGTTTTGTCATATGCTATATTCAATAATGGTGCGCGAGGGCCAGATACTCTAATATCGGTTAGGGATGTTCTTAACGTAAGAGATAACTTAGGACAGTTTTATAGATGATCTTTTACTAATGGAAGTGCTCATGGTTTGGATGTGCTTATAGTGAAACATACATATTAAGTTTAGAGAGTGTAAGTAAGGTTGAGGGGGGGAAAGTAAGATTTTCGAGTAAGGTGGGGTTGTTTTGTACTTTTTTTAAGATGAGGTAAGTCTTATTAGGTCAAATAAATTTACTGACAAGAAAGATTTACCTAATTTAGTATCTATTAGCGACGTGGTAGAAAATGATTACATGGGCAAGGTCGTAAGGCCAAGATAGATTAAATATAATTTATCTAATTTTTAGTATTTTATGCAAAAAGCTGAAAATTTGAACAGGTATCTATTTCACTATAGACTTACCTCAGTTTTTCTTTCTTATATCAAATGAATTAATATTAATCTAGTAATATATTTTACTAAAAATCTAAATAAAATAACTATTTCCAGTGGTTAAAATCAAGGAACGTGAGAAGTGTTTTTCTTGGGATGGGATGGTCCACCAAACGACACGTGCGAACTTTTATTTATAATAATTTTACTATGCGCCAAAACCAGCTATATTGGCTCACTTTCGCTAAGTTTACATATAAACTGGTTTGCCTAACTTTGTTGCAAAGATTTAAAGCCTCTCCTTTCACAACCCTATTTTTACGCGGCTTGTTCTCACGAGTATATGTACTTTTTTGCGATTTTGGAGAGAGTAAATAATCAAATCTTTTGTGACTCTAAAATTAGGCATTTCTTCTCAACTTATTTTATTCACAGAAAAGATATTCTATTCTCATTTTTTTCATCTACCTTAATGTATAAAAGACCATACAAATAAGTATAAAACTCATACCTTATTGGTTGATTCGAATTTTAGTGATATCTTTTATAATTAAAATCATTACATCCAATTGAATCATTCTCTTCTTTAGCACTGTAGTAGTTTCTAATCCCATGACTTAATTGCTTGGAATAATCAAAGTTCAATGCTCCTTCATCAAATGATTCTTCCTTTAAATTCCTTAACCAGTACTTTATTTCTCCTTCTGTTGATTGTTCGGATGTTACTGATGGAGATTTTTCGGGATACTGTGCTGTACTATGGCATGACAAACACGAAGATTTTTTGTTATCTATTGGACCATTAAGCCTACCTAAATATCCTAAAGAACCTTTCATTACATCGGGATTTATCCAACATTCCAACAACCTCTTTCCAATTATGTAATCTGCCCTAAAATAATTAGGGTCATTACCCCAAGCAACACCCACTAACTTCATATTAAACCACGGATTCTTATTATTTATAGTACAATCATAAATAAATGTACCTGCAACCCACCCTGTTTCTTCTGATCTCTTATCTTTGACTAAAAAATCAATTTGAAATAATCTCAGCTGCTTAAATACCTTTGGAGTCCCTTTCTCAGACTGATTTACGTAACCAGTCCAAGTAATGCTGTTTTTAAGAGTTGGTATATCATCCTCCGTTGCTTCTGTAAATACTAATTTTGCATTTACTGTACCATCTAAGAATTCCCCTTTGGTAATATCAGGATTGTTTATATCTTTCCAGACTTGCCCATATGTATAGCTACCTTGCTCATTAACAATAGAAATTGCCCAATTTTGTAGCATGGATTTTTGATCATTATGCAATTCACCAGGCTTAAAGGATCGTTCTCTTGTAAACCATTAACAAATTCTCTACCATTTATCCCGTAGTGCATCCATGGCGCATGATACCAATTAGCAACCTTATTGCAATGTAAATCAAAATCGCAGTCTATATTCCCATCATATATATACTTTAAAGTTGTATAGGCGTATTTTTGTGGTTCCTCTTTAAATGATATGCATTCCCATGGTCTTTCTTTATTACTCGTTTCAGCTAGGTAATCAGTCTTAATTTTAAAAACCTTGCCTCTATAACCTGAAGGTATTTTATCGCATGAAGATACTAATGCTCCACTAGCATGTACAAAACTACTACTTAACATCAAAAACGATAAGCTTAATACTTCCCAAGTCCGCATTTTAAATTCCTCATAATATCTCCAATTTTTGCTAAACTATACCTTCATATGCCGGTATCCTTTTACCGCATAAACATCCTGTACCTCGATAAATGGCTGCACAAACCTATGGTGATAATATATTGGTTTTAGCATATATGTACTAACTTGATCTAATGCATCAAGTGGTTTGTTTTCTTTAGGTTGAGTATAACAATATAGAACTAGGGCAATAGAACCTAAAATGGCAAAAGCAGCACCCAAAATTGCCAATAACATGAGATTACTTTTCTGATCAGAGATAAGAGGCTTTCCTAAAAATGAAGAAGTTAGTGATCCAAAAAAAAGAGTACATGACAATACTGTAAGACACAAAAAGATCTTCTTTCCTTTAGAATTTTTCTGCGATGGATTATAGCTTGAAGTTTTGTAAATTAATTCTTCACCTTTACTTGTATCTCTAGCGCTGAAACAGATTGCTTGAGGAATTCTTGGCGAATTGCCTGGAGTTCTACTTCCTGAAATCAGTGATTCACTGTGCTGTGGATCATCGTGTGTATAAATACCATCTTTACTTACATCAAATTTAGTACTATTTAAATACATAAAAATGCTATTATTAGGGCTTTCATATGGTTCACTTTCATTTTCATCAGTAAAAAAACTTTCTTCACTGGAAATAGGACTTGATACATTTTCAGTCGATGTCTCTTGCACCATGCCCGAGTCAATACTCTCATTAGTATAGCTCGGAAGGTAACCATCCCAAGAAAGTCCCTGTGCCCCTAATTCATCAAGTGTACCAGTTGAAATACGGAAACTATTAAGACTACCAAACGTGTCACCCAATGTATGAAAACCAATCATATTAGAAACATCACTTTCCTGTTCTAAATTCTTGTTCTCACTCTCATCTTTTCTCTCTCTCCAATCAGAGTCACACACACCGCTCAACTCTTCAGGATTAGGTTGCAACTTGTTCTCCAAAGATGATGATTTTAGACTTTTCCTTTGCAAAATGTTTCTATTCATACCGCCTGTTCCAATACAAATTTTTATTGACCACCTTAAACTTTGGCCTGAGCTAATTATTTAATCAACTTAGAATAACTAAGCGTCAATAATACTTCAAGCAATTATAACTATTGACTTTTACCTTGTGAAAGCTAAAAAAGATAGTAAAATTCTTTTGGCAGTGCTTGAAGGCTGAAAGTAGAAAATGTACAGTGAGTTTGGGTTTATGTTAATTTTTTATAACTTGCTTCCTTCTAACAATGTAATTATCGCAATGAGAAATCTATCCAATGAAACACACATCTTATATCATAGCTAGTGCTTTTGCCACCTTTATGTTGCTTGCATCTGTAGCACTGTCTGAATCCTCTTATTTCGGTTTTTTGTCTTCAGTTGAATTTTTAAGCTCAGCTTTTACCGTCGTAACTGTTTTAGTAGTTGTGCTTTCATATAAAATAATTAGTAATAACAAAGAAATCGAGGCTAGGAAAAATAAATTTGCTCAAAAAGGGCTAGAGCTAGAAAAAGAGCTCATTCTGGAGCAAAAAGCTAAAGAAACTGCAAACAATCAAGTGGAAGAATTAAACAATCAATTACAGCAGAAAAATAAAGAGATAATTGATACAAAACAACAATTGGATGATGAATGTAAGAACATTTCTGAATTAACAACAGAAAAGGAAAAATTAGAAGTAGAGTTAAAAAGCCAAGAAGAAAAAATACAAAAATTGAGCACATTAAAAAACAAAGAGTTAAATGATAAAGGCAGTGAAATCAGGGAATTAAAGAATCAGTTAGGTCATCTTAATGATAAAATGAAGGTTAGTGAACACAATAATCCTAAGATTGAGATGTTGAAAGCGGAAAGAGACAATTTTAAAAATCAATTAGGTCTTCTTATGGAAGAATGCCGAATTATGAAACAGAAAATTGCAGAGAAAGATGCTTGCCCTGCAAAACTAGATTATAATTTAAATAAAATAAAATGTAAGGGAGAACGTTCTCTTAGCCCATCTTATGTTGAACAATTACAAAAGAAAATGCTAAATCAAATTGAAGAATCGTCAAAAAAACAAAAAGTTATAGAAGAAATGAATAATCAAACAAAAGAATTAATGGAAAAAGTTAACTCGCTTACTCAAACAAATAATACTCTTTCTGATAAAATGACCACTTGTTTGAGTAAAAATGAAGAGCTGGTCACCTTCATAAATGAAACATTATCCAATATAGAACGAGAGAAAGAAGATTTGGAATTGCTTTATTCCAGTGAAAAAAAACAGAAAGGGTTTTTGGCTTTAAGAACAATTGAAGATTGCTTAGAAAACTTCAGAGAACTTTATTCAAAAACAAAAGATAGAACAGAAAAATTGAGTATTCCAGTGCAGAGAAAAGGTGAGTTAAGTAATCCTCTTGTCTCTCCCGCTTGCAGGAGTTGTATTCAAGGACATTAAAATTATGTTTAATTGGCTTGACTTATATGATATAAATCATATATAACGTGTTGTCTGTTCAAGTTAGGAGGTGTCATCATGGTTAAAAAGTCAAGAGAACCTAGCGTAGTGACTGCCGAAATAGGTAGTTATTATGAATTCATTAAGGGAGGTTTACTTTGGGCTGATAGAAGTTTGATTGATGATAAAAAGTATCTGGAGGATCTAGTAGACGAGTGGTTTATTCATTCACCTAACTTAAAACTGGAAGAGAGTCAAAAAAAGCTAAATCAAGCACTACTAAATAGTATTATAAAAGATTTCAATCTGAAGGATTATTACTCATTTTCAAATCTTAAGCACTTTTTAAAAAGTAATGAGAAAAATGAAGACCTTAGGCACGTTCTTAATCTAAAAAGAGGACATCTAGGGACAACAATATTGAACGTGTTTCTCGAACACGACGAGGTTATTCCTTCTCTTCTAAAAGCTGGTGCTGATCTAAATATGCAGGATAATAAAGGTAAAACACTTTTGCATGATACTGCTATTTATTCCGGTGGACGTGAAGATCTTGGGTATCTCTTAGATGCAAAAGCTGATCCAAATATACAAGATGAAAAAGGTAACACACCTTTACACTATTATGCTGCTAAGTGTGGTGATTATAGCAGAAAAACTATGGATTTGCTCATAAGCAAAGGAGCTGATTTAAGCACAAAAAATAACGATGGAAAAACTCCACTACAAGTTGCAATTGATAATGGCAATATTATAGAATGTTTATTAACTAATAGTCAAAAAAAATTAAGAAAGCAACTAGGTAAAATGCTTCTCGCTACAATTTCTGATGAAGATTGGGATAGTGCTTATGATCCAGAGGTTGAAAATCTAAGGAAGTTTTTAAATCAATATGAAAATGACAACGACTTAAAGATAGTTTTAAATGTTAAGGATGATAGTTCAGTACTTCTTGATTGGCCATCTCGTCAATTTCCTAATGTAAAAGACTTGCTCTTAAAAGCAGGAGCAGCTGATTTTATAGGTAACAAACAAGACAATTATGAAAAATGCGATAGTTTCTTATCAGAGATTTATCAAATAAATTACCTTGCTAAACGCAATGAGTTTTTAAGTAAGGTAGTAAAAGCTAAAAGCATGATTGAATTACAAGAAGTTGTAAACGAAATCATATCTTCTGGAATAAGACTAAATTTGGCCAAGGGTGAAGAGTGTTATTGCACAGATGAAATACTAGAAAAAATTGCTCAACTGGGAGAAAATTATGAAATTGCTAGTAATATAGTATGTACATTAATATCAAGAGGGGCAAAGTTAAAAAGGTCAGAAAGTTTAAAAGTCATTGATACAATAGAATTAAAGTTCAAAGCTCATAAAGCTAATATGATCAGTTCTCATTTAGAGTATGTTAGTAATGCTGAAGATATTTTTAGAATTGCAAGGGATGCTACTAGCGGTCAACTATATGATGGAAAAATCGATAATAATGTATCTTACTTAGAATACTCAGAGGATAGTATGATAGATGTCGCAAGAATCACAGATAGAACAAGAAATCTGGAACTAATCCAGGAATCATATAGAAGGGATATAATAAAAATTGGCAAAAGTGAGGTGGAAATTATAACCGAAAACGGCATAAGGTATTACACAGAGCTTACAGAAGGTAGCAGTATAGTATTAACTTTCTGTTTAGGAAATGTAGACGTTAGACTGTATCCTGACGTACAAGATAAAAGCAAAATTATAGTAGAAGTGAGTAATAGAGAGGAAATATTAGAAAAATTCAAAGGTCGCGAAAAAGAGTTAGGCAATGATTGCAGGCTCGGTAAGTATTGGGTCTACTATGCTATTGAGCAAGGATATTTTGAAAGATCTGGAAAATTAATGCATTCTGAATCAATAAGTCAGTCTAATGAAAAAACGCCTTTGACAAAGCTTGACAAAATAATAGGAGTTTCAAGTTTCAAAGAAACAGTAAGTCGTTGTATGTAGTAAGAACAGTAAATTCCATCTACCAATAGCAGGCTACCAGCCAGACTTTGTAGCATTAGCGGTTTTTCTTTTTCACCTGTAGTATTTTCTTTGCCAGATTTACTATCAAAATATGATTTGGAAGAAAGTTTATTAGAAGGGTTTTGTCTTGCACAGTGATTTCTATTTTAGCTTTTTTACACACGAATTAAAGATCTTTGCTATTTTCATTATATAGTTAAGTTTTTAACTGATTTACCAAAATTTTTAAAGTGTCAGTTTTCTGGCGCATACTGTCGCTTTTATAAATTAAGACCATAGAATTTTTCCAGTTGTCCACTCCACAGCATCGGTATTTCTCTCAAATCAGCTAACCTCAAACTCCTTGGTTGCCTCCCATTTACTATATCTTCTTTAATCTTTGGTGCTAAATAATTCAGCCTTAAAATTTGTTGCACACGTCTTGTACCTATATTAATTTCGGCACTAAGCTCCTTCACACTTCTATATTTTCCCTCTTCTAGCTGACGTTTCCACAGGTAGGCTCTTACCACTGCTTTCAGTAGCGCATTATTTGTTTTTCCTTCTGGTTCTACTACTGTGCATTTATTTCCTTTCTTTTTTATTGGTATAAATTCTACCTTATTGTCTGAACACACTTCTATTCCATCTTCTTTCACTAATACTGTTTTTATTAACTCTTTCACTATTTCTTTCTGCTTTCCAAAACTTGAATTTTTCCACTCTTCCGCTTTTTCTCCCCATTTTTCATATAATTGCTCTGCTTTTTTCATTACCTCTTTTTCTACTTCTCCTGCTACTACTGTTCGATTTACTGATTCACAATTTTTTTCCCTTAAATGATTGTTGCACACATAATATCGATATCTCTTATTCTCTTTTTTTGCATACGTCAGCGTCATATTTACATTGCAGCTCTTGCATTTAATTATTCCCCTAAGCAATGCTTCCTCATATTTTGCTTCTCGATACGGCTGATTCTTTATCAACTCTTGCGCTTTTTGCCATTTTCCCTCTTCTATGATTGCTTCATGCTTTCCTTCATACTCTTTCTCATAATGTCTTATCTTTCCCATGTATATTGGGTTTGTTATTATTCTCCTTACCGTCGCTTTTTTAAAGATATCTACTTTTGTTCTGTAACCTTGATTATTTAACTCTCTTGCCAACTCTGCCATTGACTTCAGTTCCAAATATCTTTCAAATATATGCCCTACTATTTTCGCTTCTTTCTCATTTATTATTAATTCTTTATCTTTTACATCATACCCAAATGGCAAAGTTCCTCCCATCCATAATCCCTGTTCTTTTGATGTTGCTATTTTGTTTTTTACTCTTTCTACGATCATTTCTCTTTCTAGTTGCGCTGCTCCTGATAATACCGTTTGTACGAACTTTCCCATTGGCGTATTATTATCAAATATCTGTGTTACTGCTACAAAATTTACTCGGTGCCTTCTAAAAAATGACGTTACTTCGATGCTGTCTTTTGTCTCCCTTGATAGCCTATCCAGAGTATATACTACTACACAATCTATCTCTCCTCCTTTCACGTCTGCAAATAATTCCTTTATCGCTGGTCTTTCTAAGTTTTTCCCTGAAAATCCTCCACCATCGTACCTTTTGGTCAATGCTACCCAGCCTTCTTTGATCTTTATATATTTTTCACATGCTACTCGCTGCGCATCAAGACTGTTAAACTTCTGCTCTAGTCCATCCTCATTTGATTTTCTCGTATATATCGCACACCTTACTTCTTTTAGCATTTTCTCCTCTTCAGCTCCCATTTTTATCACGCATCCCGAATAATAAAGGTCCGTTGTAGCTCATTCCCATTATTTTTCTGGCTACTGCTGACAATGACGTAAAAAATTCTTCTCTGTAGATTAAACCCTTGTCTGTTACCATTACCGCATGCGTCTCTTCCCCTCTCTCTAAGAACCTGTTAAGGATCTCGAAAATATGAGGTAAAATAAGCATAGTTAAGAAAGAGGTATATCTA
>NZ_JAPQLG010000174.1:0-3161 GCF_028982005.1 Wolbachia endosymbiont of Drosophila bocki
TTGTACGTTACCTACTATCCGAAGAGCGATGCAACAAAGCCATTCCAGTGTCAAGCACTGGAATGACACCTTCTGTATAAATATTAAGAAATTTACCAAACGAAAAAAAAGGCAAAAGAAACCCTAGGGTAGCTAGTTATTCACTATCCACTTTTTAAGTTGGCGTTTTTTAATGTTTTAAATGCTTTATAAGCGTATTTCAGCTTGTGTAGGTCAAAACCCGGAAATTTGATAAAGACATAAGGTGCACATAGTGCAAAAAATCAAACATGAGACGCCAGATACGTTGAGTTTTTTTGTCATTTAATCTGTACAGAGAAGATAAATAAATAGCTTCGGTTTCATGATAAGGGCGCTGGCGAGGTTTGTCAAGGAAGTTTTTTGTTTCTGTGGGCTACCTGGATGACAGGATTGCTCTTGAATTTGTATAGCTACATTGTCGGTAAATCTAAATTGCTTTAGTTATAGAAATAAATTTCGAGTCAGATGTGTATAAATTCTATATAATTTTTATCCTACTACTAATTTAACAAGATGGATCATATAGATATTATAAAATCAAAATTATTATTATCCGACATAGTAGGTAAAAAAGTCAGATTAATAAAAAGAGGAGATAGTTTTGTTGGGCTCTGTCCATTTCATAACGAAAAAACCCCATCTTTTTCGGTGAGCAATACTAAGGGGTTATATTACTGTTTTGGTTGTTCAGCTAGTGGTGACGTATTTGAATTTATTTCACAAACTGAAGGATTAAGCTTTAAAGAAGCATTGGAAAAATTAGCATCGGTTACAGGTGTTGAACTGCCCAAAAATCTTAGTATTACAAAAGAGAACAATAAACTATTTTTAGCGCTTGATTTAGCTGCAAATTGGTTTGCACAAAAAAATCAAAGTGTTGTAGATTATTTAAAGCAGCGTAAGATTTCACCTAAAATCATAGATAAATTTAAGATAGGTTATGCACCAAGCTCTGGTTTGAAAGAGTATTTAAACTCTTCAGGTATTGAAGACAAAATTTTAATTGATATTGGATTAGTAAACAAAAATTTTCATGATTATTTTTATGACCGGCTGATATTTCCTATACAGAGCATTGCAGGGAGAGTTATTGGTTTTGGCGGACGTGCGCTAAGTTCTGAGCAACAGCCGAAATATTTAAACAGTCCAGAGAGTCAGCTCTTCAAGAAGAGGGAGAATTTATACGGATTAAACTTTGCTTTAAGCGAAATACGTAAAAAACAGCACATACTCGTTGTTGAAGGATATATGGACGCTATAGCGCTACATCAAGCAGGAATTAGTAATGCAGTTGCTCCGCTTGGTACCGCAATTTCTGCAGAGCAGATAAAAAATCTATGGAGATTTGCTAAAGAAATCTCCATCTGTATGGATGGCGATAGTGCTGGACGTCATGCTGCTACTCGAGTTGCAGAACTTGCTCTGCCAATATTAGAGCCTGGATACACGTTAAAATTTGTGACTTTGCCGAGTAATAAAGATCCATACGATATATGTAACGAACTGGAATACAAGAAAGAAGACGTATTGATTGCGCTTGATCACTCAACAAAACTTCATTCTGAATATTTATGGCATCACATAATCGATAGCAATTTGCAAAATTATGAAAAACTTGCTCCGGAAAAATATTCAATTCTTGAGCACAAGTTCATGGAATATGTAAATACTATTAGCAACAGCAGTATTAGAAGGTATTACAGAGATTATTTTTACAATAAGGCTAGTGAACTAAGAAGTAGCTTCAAAAAACAGATTTTTAATAGTAAAACTAGAGCAACAAAAGGTGAGTATCTTCATAACAAATCTCCAGAGCTAATTGAAGCAGAGCAAAATCAGGCCGTAATTTTGCGTATAGCCGTAGAATTTCCTGAAATTTTGAACCGTCCTATATTTTTTGAGCAATTTTCTCATTTTGAATTTACTAATGAGATGAAAAGATTACAACAGCATATAATTGATGTAATAAGTAACAAAAGCAAACTCGATAAAGAGCAAGAATTAAAACAGTTTAACGTTATAAAGTATGTATTTGAAAAAACTAGTGTACTAAATAGCCAACTAAACGAGAGAAAATCTGCAGAAATTGTGTGGAATAATATAGTGTTACTAAAAGAGTTAAATGCATTACGAAAAGAAAGAACCGAAGCGAGGCTGAGCAGTAATCTTGACTTAGAGGAAAGGTTGATAGAACAAATAAAACAAATAGAAAGCCGTATACAAGAAATGCAAATGGAGTTTATTGAAAAGTAGATATCGTCTCGTTAGTCAACAAGAAAATTACAAAATAAGACAATATTTTACATAAGATTGAAATTTTTAACTAATTAAGCCTTCCTCCAACAGCTTTGCCCTGTAGTTTTTGATATGGTTAGGATCACTTGAAAATGTATAATTTTTGTAGTTAGCTCTGCTATGCATATAAAGCTTACTATTGACTTTTATCACATTATCTCACATTATCTCACATAATATGCATGTGAGAAGAATATGAACTGGAAGAATTTTCGTCTTAGTACACGTCTCAACCTAGAAGGGCCTGTAATTGAACAAGTGTACAAGTTAATTACTGCAGTTGATAGTGTTAAAAATAGCTGGCAGATAACGAAAAAACTACTACCACAAACAATTGAAAGATTAACTCATTCAGTTATTGTTACATCTTCTGGCGCTTCTAACCGTATTGAAGGAAATCGTCTAACCGATAAAGAAGTTGAGGATCTATATAAAAACCTACGTGTCAAAAAATTTAAAAATAGAGATGAGCAAGAAATTGCTGGCTACTTAGAAATGCTTAAACTAATATTTCATGATTATACGGATATTCCAATTAGTGAGTCATCAATATTGCACATTAACAACCAGATGCTACTTTATAGTGAAAAAGATTTGTATCATAGAGGAAAATACAAAGCAAGTTCTAATAGAGTTGAGGCAAAAGATCAGAATGGAAAAGTTGTTGGTATAATTTTTGATCCCACACCACCTTACCTTGTTAGAAAGGAAGTACAAGAGCTTGTTGATTGGTATCACTGGTCCTTAAGTAATAAATTTAAGCATCCTCTTATTATTGTTGCTAACTTTGTTTTTGAGTATCTGGCAATACACCCTTTTCAAGATGGGAATGGCAGAACTAGTAG
>NZ_JAPQLG010000174.1:3266-5016 GCF_028982005.1 Wolbachia endosymbiont of Drosophila bocki
ATTACTATTTAGCGCTTAATAAAACACAAAGTAGCTGGAAAAGTGGCAAAGAAGATATTTCCCCATGGTTAATATTTTTTCTTAATGTGCTCAAAACGCAAGCAAATGAAGCGCATTATATTCTTGAGAGGGAGAATACTGAATATTTATTATCAAGAAAACAATTGTTCTTCTGGGAATGGGCACTTAGCCTTGCAGATAAAGAATTTAGTAGAAAAGATGCTATAGAAGCTCTAGGATTTCCTCCAAGAACAGTAGAGGCAATTACAAAGAAACTGCTAGGGATGAAATACTTACAGCGTCTTGGAGAAGGCAAAGCCACTAGATATAAAGTTATTATTTAAAAGTTTTAGTATGTTTTTCGAGATTTTTTAAATCCAGTTTTATGCACAACTTTATTTGCAATTTTACATTTTTATTCGATTCAAAATTGCATTTTTGCAATAGAAAACTTACTTATTGTAGGAAAATCTTGTGTTTGTTCTCATATAAAATTATTTATGGAGTGACGATGGTGCATGTATTATACTTACATTTCTGATTCGAAAATTTATGCAGTTGTTTCTAACAAAATTAGTTAACAAATTCTATTGTTTAAAGATGAGAAATAAAGTAATCACCATTTCCAGTATTGCTTTTATTCTACTGTTTTTTATCAGCAGTGCATTTTTAAAAAAAGATCAGGCGGTTTATAGTGATAATGCAACTAGTAATTTTTCAGTAAAAACTCAAGAATGTGCGCCGCAAAACCGCACTATATATTTAAATTTTTCTGGTACAGTAAATCCCTTACATAGAGCTAGCCTTGTCTCAAAAATAAGTGGTAAGATTATTGCTATTTATTTACCTGATGGTGAAAAGGTAAAAAGAGATGATGTAGTGTTAAAGATAGAAGATTATGACAGGATTGAGCAAGCTCAGAAAGCCAAAGCTTTATTAAAGCAGCGTGAAATTGAGTATGATTCCTCTCACAAACTGAATAAAAAGGGCTATGGGGCACAAATACAAGTAGAAGCAGCTTTTACTGCGTTACAAAGTGCAAAAGCTGACCTAAAAAGGCTAGAATTGGATTTAGAAAATACTGCAGTCACATCTCCTATAGATGGTTATATTGATAAAATCAATGCAAACGAAGGGGATTTTGTTAATGCTGGGCAAAAAATAGCTGACGTGGTTAATTTCGATCAAATTCTTGTAGTGTTATACGTTTCGGAAAATGAAGTAAATAAAATAGAGCTAGGCAGCACAGCTCAAATTAATTTGCTGGACGGAAAAGAATTGGCAGGTGAAGTAAGTTTTATTAGTAAAATTGCTGAGCCTAAAACTGGGTCTTATAGGGTAGAAGTAAAGGTAACTAATAATAAAATGATATCCTTGCAGGGACTAACTGCCAACGTAAGGCTACCTTCAGGCGAAAGATTTGCATATAAAGTTCCTTCTTCAGCCCTGAGCTTAAGTGACGAAGGTGCTCTTGGAATAAAGATTGTTGATGATAATAATTATGTAGTATTTGCACCAATAGAAATTGTTGATCATGAGAGCGATGGGGTTTGGATAGTAGCAAATAACGAAGGTAAACCCATAAAGTTAATAGTATTGGGCCACCTATTTGTTAAGCCTGGTGATAAGGTTTAAGACATAAGATCCTTTGACCTTACCCAGAAAAAGTGGAGAGAAAGTGTGGAATGTTTTTTACAAAAAGAATGATGCATCAAATTGTTCTGGAATGCAATAGTTAATAGTGACGTTG
>NZ_JAPQLG010000175.1:0-3980 GCF_028982005.1 Wolbachia endosymbiont of Drosophila bocki
TAAGATTTTGCAATCAACTTGCAAGATATTTTTAAAGAGAATCACAGATTCATTATACATCCTTTTCATAAATTCCACTGCTTCTTCAGTAAATCTAAAATCCAAACCTTGTTTTGTTATATCTATCGAGTCCTCGTTTAGTAATTGACACATTGTTTCTACGCTACAATTATCAACTCCTATATTACCCAAGACCATGGCTTTTACGAATGATGAACCTTTTAGCTTTCTCTTTCTTTTTATAAACCTTGTTGTAATTGAGATTTTCTCTGCTTTTTCATTAAAAAATTCTTTGAGCTTTTTTGATAAGCAAGTTATTTTATTCATTGGTTCTCTCACTAAAAGTATATCTGGGAGAACTTATACCTTGTTATTCTATCTCTTTCATACCTCTATTTCCTTAACTTGACGCGTATGCTTTTTTGAACATTCCCGGAAATGCAGAAAAAAAATGTTCAACATTATACCAGGAGTCCTTGTCGTTTTAATCTGCACAGATTGCGAAGTTAAATGAAATAGCTTCACTGCTATGATAAGGGCGCTGGCGAAGGGTGTCAAGCAAGTTTTTCGTTTCTATATGCGCTACCTTAAGACTTCAACGTCTTAACGCACCTAACTCCATCTGCATATAAATTTGCATGGCTCTTTCCAGTATTAAGCAATGCAAATCCAATGTTGTCTACACTAGAGCGCAGTTCCCCTATTTCCTCATTGTTTTCATTTGTCACTTTAGTGCCAATATCTGGAAGTGCGTTATCCCCCTCAACAAAGTAAAGTTTTCTTCTGAATATTTCTTGTCTGCTCATTCGATTTACGACTTCCTGACCTATATAACACCCCTTATTAAAGCTTATACCGTTTACTTTATCGATTAAAAATTGCAGCGGAAACGATGAATTCTGCACCATATCTTTCGCTCCATCTGGAACGAGATTTTGAATTCTGACTTTTTCATACTGAGTAAAATCCCCAACCGGCTCTTTTATTTCATCTTTATGTATGATCCTCATTCCTAGCAGCTTGTGCCTTGGATCTTGAAAAATAACTTGTGACTTACTACTACACTCCGCCAACTTAGTATTAAACAAAACCCCAACCTTATATAGTGCACTAACGTCTTTAATCTTTACCCTCAAATAAGTTTTAAGTAAATCTAGTTTCTCGATTATTTGCTGCAAGTGCATGTTTTCGCACTCCAAGAGGATGTATTTACCATATTCAATAAGAAAAAAATCATATAGATATTTTCCCTGAGGGCTAAGCAATAAAGAGTAAATGGCTTTTTGGCTATCCAACTTATTAATATCGTTGGTTATAATACCCTGCAGAAAATCTCCAGTGTCAGGCCCATATAGCACTATCACACCACGACTTAAAAATGGTATATAACTCATGAAATCTCTATAAATAAATCTAAATTTTATTATATAACATTAGGCTCTTTTAGAAACTGCTTTTGGCGTGCATATTTTACAAGCTCCAGCCCTTGAAATCTAACTTACGAGTATATATATATAAACTTATAAGTTAGTTTGTTGATGAGGAAAAACAAATGTCAAGTATAAGTTTAAATGTATTAGGTGATAGCGTGCTGATCAGGCCTATTAGCGAAGAAAAGCAAGGTGGAATTGTGCTTCCATCAAGTGCTGAAAAGAAACCTACTAAAGGTGAAGTTATAGCAATTGGTGAAGGTTCACGCAATTTAAGTGGCGAACGCGTAACTTTAACTGTGAAAGCTGGTGATAAAGTGTTCTATCGCCAATGGGCTGGTACAGAAATAGAACATAATAATGAGAAGCTTATCGTGATGAAGGAATCCGATATACTTGCTGTCATTAAGTAGCGGTCTTTATTTTACTAAACTGAAACAAAGCGCAACATAGCGCATTGTAAGTGGTTTTATTATAGTTTTCTAAATTTTTTATTAACAAGAGGTGATAAAAATGACTAATGTAGTAGTATCAGGTGAGCAGTTGCAAGAAGCCTTTCGTGAAGTCGCAGCAATAGTGGATTCAACGGTAGCAATAACTGCAGGACCTAGAGGAAAAACAGTAGGGATTAATAAGCCCTATGGAGCACCAGAAATTACAAAAGATGGTTATAAGGTGATGAAGGGTATCAAGCCTGAAAAACCATTAAACGCTGCGATAGCAAGCATCTTTGCACAGAGTTGTTCTCAATGTAACGACAAAGTTGGTGATGGTACAACAACGTGCTCAATACTAACTAGCAACATGATAATGGAAGCTTCAAAATCAATTGCTGCTGGAAACGATCGTGTTGGTATTAAAAACGGAATACAGAAGGCAAAAGATGTAATATTAAAGGAAATTGCGTCAATGTCTCGTACAATTTCTCTAGAGAAAATAGACGAAGTGGCACAAGTTGCAATAATCTCTGCAAATGGTGATAAGGATATAGGTAACAGTATCGCTGATTCCGTGAAAAAAGTTGGAAAAGAGGGTGTAATAACTGTTGAAGAGAGTAAAGGTTCAAAAGAGTTAGAAGTTGAGCTGACTACTGGCATGCAATTTGATCGCGGTTATCTCTCTCCGTATTTTATTACAAATAATGAAAAAATGATCGTGGAGCTTGATAATCCTTATCTATTAATTACAGAGAAAAAATTAAATATTATTCAACCTTTACTTCCTATTCTTGAAGCTATTGTTAAATCTGGTAAACCTTTGGTTATTATTGCAGAGGATATCGAAGGTGAAGCATTAAGCACTTTAGTTATCAATAAATTGCGTGGTGGTTTAAAAGTTGCTGCAGTAAAAGCTCCAGGTTTTGGTGACAGAAGAAAGGAGATGCTCGAAGACATAGCAACTTTAACTGGTGCTAAGTACGTCATAAAAGATGAACTTGGAATCAAGATGGAAGATCTCACGCTTGATGATCTTGGTACGGCTAAAAATGTTAAAATTACTAAAGATAATACCACAGTTGTCAGCGAAAATAGCGATTCTGACAGTGTGAAAGCTAGAATCGAGCAGATTAAATCTCAAATTGAAACTTCAACTTCTGATTATGATAAAGAAAAGCTAAGAGAACGTTTAGCGAAATTATCAGGTGGCGTTGCTGTGCTCAAAGTTGGTGGAGCAACTGAAGTGGAAGTTAAAGAACGTAGAGATAGAGTCGAAGATGCGCTGCATGCAACAAGAGCCGCAATTGAAGAAGGTATAGTTCCAGGTGGTGGGGTTGCGCTTCTTTATGCTTCATCTGTTCTCGACAAATTAAAAGGTGCAAGTGACGAGGAACAAATAGGCATAAACATTATCAAGAAAGTTCTCAGTGCTCCAATTAGAAGGTTAGTCAAAAATGCTGGTCTTGAATCTGCTGTTATAATTGACTATTTGATTAAGCAGAATGATAAAGAGCTTATATACAACGTTGAGGCTATGAATTATGCTAATGCGTTTACGGCTGGTGTGATTGATCCAGCAAAAGTGGTGCGTATTGCTTTTGAAACAGCGGTATCTGTTGCGAGTGTGCTGATAACTACTGAATCTATGATAGTTGATGTACCAAGCAAAGAAAATGCTTCATCTCCTATGGGTGCAGGAGAAATGAGTGGCATGGGTGGATTCTAAGTAGAATGAAACCGTGGAGCAATTGCTCCACGGTAGTTCCAAAAAATCTCACATTTTACTATTCGTTAAAGGTAATACGTTTGGTGCAGAAATGCACTGCTGTTTGCATCCGTTTCACTCCTTTATATTGTGGTTGTCTAATAACAAAAAGGCAGCATAAGAAAACTATAACCCCTAGTATATTTATACTATAGCTGACCCAAGCAACACGTCATACCGCGATTCATTCCACAACTGTACGAACATTACAATATGGCACATAGTAAACGATGTCATGAAAGTAGCTGACACTGGAATGACACCCTTTTGGATGGAAACCAGTGTCACGCACTGGCATGACACCCATTTGTTCCTATAGTTGTCTTTTCTCGTCTACCTTATTTTGCC
>NZ_JAPQLG010000176.1:0-1933 GCF_028982005.1 Wolbachia endosymbiont of Drosophila bocki
AAACCCAGAAATTTTTAAAGACATGCGATGCACGTAGTGCGAAAAATTAAACATGAGACGCCAAATACCCCAAGTTTTTTGTCATTAACCTGCACAGATTGCGAAGATAAATAAATAGCTTCAGTTTCATGATAAGGAGGCTGGCGGAGTTTGTCAAGTAAGTTTTTTCGTTTCTACTGAATGACAGTTGTGGCTTGGGAGGTAGTGCAAGAAGTCTATTGTATTACTGAATTATTAATAATCTAGTAATAGTGCCTGCTATGTAGCTAAAATTTTCCTTTAACTTAAGCTATATGTAGCTAAAATAACTTGGGTTTACCGACGATTTGACAAACGACAAATTCGTCATCCCGCTACTTGTTAGCGGGATCTAGAGATATCGCAGCGGTATGACCCTGACTTGCATTAGCTATGTATAATAAAGGGAATCTATGACAAAAGAATCATTGGCAAAAACTGATATAGTGAAAGTTGAAGACAAAAAGGCGGTAAGAAGCTTTTTTAAAATACTAGGTGGAGTGGCAGATGCTGTAAGATCGTGGATTGGTAACATCAGTCCTGATTTAAGCAACAGTTGCGATATCGATAGTTTAGTCTTGAAGATGAACGAGTGCTTAAATCCAAAGGGAGGGGAGGTTTCAGCACGTAAAAACGCTGTATCTCTTGGTAACTTGTACTTAAGCTTATCAGAGAAAGGTAAAATAAAATTTCTACAAACCCTGGCAGAAAAATTTAATCCGAATAAAGCGGAAATAGATGAGAGAATTAGAGAGTATAAGAAAAACCAAGATCCCGAGTTAAACTATAAATTTGAACAGGATTTAATAAAAATTCTTGAATCACCGCGTTCTAAAATATTAAAGCAATTTATTTCTTTACCAGAAGGCCTTAAGTTTATTGTTGATATGCGTTCTGACGTGCTTAAGCTAAAGAACCAATATAGAAGCTTGAATCCACTAGAAAGCGAATTAAAAAATATACTCTATACTTGGGTTGATGTTGATCTACTTGATCTTCGTCAAATCACCTGGGATTCACCTGCATCATTGCTAGAAAAACTTATAAAATATGAAGCTGTGCATAAAATTTCCTCTTGGGATGACTTAAAAAACAGGCTGGGTCTCTGTTTTGCTTTTTTTCATTACAAGATACCAAACGAACCTCTAATTTTTGTAGAGGTTGCATTGGTGGATAAGATTGCAGATAGTATTCAACACCTTTTAGATGAGTCGGTACCTTCAAATGATCCAAGTAGTGCGAGCACTGCTATATTCTATTCAATATCAAATACTCAAGCAGGGTTATCTGGAATCAGCCTTGGTAATTTTTTGATCAAAAGGGTTGTAGAAAAGCTATCACAGGAGTTTAAAAGTATAAAAACATACGCAACTCTTTCTCCAATACCTGGCTTTACGAAATGGCTAAAAAACAATCTAAACCAAGATGTCACTTTATTGGGCAAACTAAATATAAAACAATCTAGTGCAGAAATTTTAGAAAGTGCAGAGCAATTAAAAATTAACGTTGAATGTATAAATGAAACTAAACAATGCATGCTTAAACTATGTGCATATTATTTACTAAAAGTGAATAATAGTAATGGGAATGCTTATGATCCGGTGGCGCATTTTCATTTAAGCAATGGTGCATCGATAAAACAATTAAACTGGATGGCAGATACTTCTGAAAAAGGTATTAGTCAGTCGGCTGGAATGATGGTAAATTATCTGTATGAGTTGCCTAAAATAGATAATAATCATGAAAACTATATGGTTAATAAAGTGATTTCCTGCTCGAAAAAAGTGTCGTCTATGTTGAAGGAGTAATAGGAGATGCATAAATATGTTGAAAATTTCCTAAGAACCTGTTTAAAATCTTCGTAATAGGAGAGAAATGAAGGAAAGGACAATCATTTGCAAGCTGGTGTTGAGTT
>NZ_JAPQLG010000176.1:1957-2069 GCF_028982005.1 Wolbachia endosymbiont of Drosophila bocki
TTCTACATTTTTCTAACCAAGCAAAAGATCGCTCAACAACCCATCTCTTTGGCAATACAACGAAAGAATGTAATTCACCTCGCTTTATTACCTCAACAGTTGCACCAATAGT
>NZ_JAPQLG010000177.1:0-1879 GCF_028982005.1 Wolbachia endosymbiont of Drosophila bocki
GAGTGTCCCCGAGTAGCAGCGGGCTCGTGGAATCTGCTGTGAATCTGCCGGGACCACCCGGTAAGCCTGAATACTCATTGTGACCGATAGCGGATAGTACCGTGAGGGAATGGTGAAAAGTACCCCGGGAGGGGAGTGAAATAGTACCTGAAACCGTGCGCCTACAATCCGTCAGAGCCTTTCGGGGTGATGGCGTGCCTTTTGAAGAATGAGCCTGCGAGTCAGCGGCACGTCGCGAGGTTAACCCGTGTGGGGTAGTCGTAGCGAAAGCGAATACTAACGAGTGTGTTGTAGTGGCGTGTCCTGGACCCGAAGCGGGGTGATCTACCCATGGCCAGTGTGAAGCGACGGTAAGACGTCGTGGAGGCGCGAACCCACTTAGGTTGAAAACTGAGGGGATGAGTTGTGGGTAGGGGTGAAAGGCCAATCAAACTCCGTGATAGCTGGTTCTCCCCGAAATGCATTTAGGTGCAGCGTCGTGTGTTTCTTGCCGGAGGTAGAGCTACTGGTTGGTTTAGCGGGACTATCATCTTAGCGACATCAGCCAAACTCCGAATGCCGGTAAGTGAGAGCGCGGCAGTGAGACTGCGGGGGATAAGCTTCGTGGTCGAGAGGGAAACAGCCCAGATCGCCGGCTAAGGCCCCTAAGGGTGTGCTAAGTGGAAAAGGATGTGCGGTCGCGAAGACAGCCAGGAGGTTGGCTTAGAAGCAGCCATCCTTGAGAGAGTGCGTAATAGCTCACTGGTCGAGTGGCCGTGCGCCGACAATGTAGTGGGGCTTAAGTACACCGCCGAAGCCGCGGAACTGCACACTGTTGTGTGTGGTTGGTAGGGGAGCGTCGTGTGGCCGGTGAAGGTGCGGGGTGACCCAGTGCTGGAGGCTATGCGAGTGAGAATGCAGGCATGAGTAGCGATTGATGAGTGAGAAACTCATCCGCCGAATGACTAAGGGTTCCTGGGTCAAGTTTGTCTTCCCAGGGTGAGTCGGGGCCTAAGGCGAGGCCGACAGGCGTAGTCGATGGTTAACGGGTTGATATTCCCGTACCCGAGCATGTGCGAAAGGAGATGAGGCGGTGAGACTAACCACCCTGAAGGACTGTCGGTGCATCTTTGGTGTGCTGGTGGTGTGGATGCGTGGGACCTGATCCGTAGTAGTCTAGTGATGGGGTGACGCAGTGAGGTAGCCGAGCCACTTATTGGATTGTGGTGTAAGCGTGTGGCCCGTGTCCCAGGTAAATCCGGGGCGCATACAGGGTGAGGCGTGATGCGTACCCTTTTGTGGGGATGTCGGTGATCCTGTGCTGTCGAGAAAAGCCTCTAGCGAGTGCGTGTTCGGCCCGTACCCTAAACCGACACAGGTGGTCTGGTAGAGTATACCGAGGCGTTCGGGTGAACTGTGGTTAAGGAATTCGGCAAAATGCCCCCGTAACTTCGGGAGAAGGGGGGCCCGTGCTGGTCGCAGCCTTTTGCGGGTTGTTGGCTGGTGTGGGTCGCAGAGAATAGAGGGAAGCGACTGTTTACTAAAAACACAGGTCCGTGCGAAGACGGTAAGTCGATGTATACGGACTGACGCCTGCCCGGTGCTGGAAGGTTAAGAGGACCTGTTAGGGCTTTTGTCCGAAGCGGAGAATTTAAGCCCCAGTAAACGGCGGTGGTAACTATAACCATCCTAAGGTAGCGAAATTCCTTGTCGGGTAAGTTCCGACCTGCACGAATGGCGTAACGACNNNNCTGCTGTCTCAACCACAGGCCCGGCGAAATTGCAGTACGAGTAAAGATGCTCGTTACGCGCGGCAGGACGAAAAGACCCCGGGACCTTCACTATAGCTTGGTATTGGTGTTCGGTTCGGTTTGTGTAGGATAGGTGGGAGACTGTGAAG
>NZ_JAPQLG010000178.1:0-2235 GCF_028982005.1 Wolbachia endosymbiont of Drosophila bocki
GTTAGTATTCGCTTTCGCTACGACTACCCCACACGGGTTAACCTCGCGACGTGCCGCTGACTCGCAGGCTCATTCTTCAAAAGGCACGCCATCACCCCGAAAGGCTCTGACGGATTGTAGGCGCACGGTTTCAGGTACTATTTCACTCCCCTCCCGGGGTACTTTTCACCATTCCCTCACGGTACTATCCGCTATCGGTCACAATGAGTATTCAGGCTTACCGGGTGGTCCCGGCAGATTCACAGCAGATTCCACGAGCCCGCTGCTACTCGGGGACACTCACACACCCGCACACACATGCTTTCACGTACCGGACTCTCACCGTCTACGGCAGGCCATCCCAGACCACTTCCGCTAACACGCATGCGACAGGCGACCAGCTGTCAGACCAGTCCTGCAAGACCCCACAACACCGACACCGCAACCCCTGACAGGTATCACACAGCACCGGTTTAGCCATCATCCGCTGTCGTTCGCCACTACCCACGGAATCACAATTGTTTTCTTCTCCTGCGGGTACTGAGATGTTTCACTTCCCCGCGTCACTCCCACACCGACTATACATTCACCGGCAGGTGACCGCCCACAACGACGGCCGGGTTTCCCCATTCGGACACCCTCGGATCAACGCTTGGTTGACAACTCCCCGAGGCATTTCGCAGTCTCCCACGTCCTTCATCAGCTCATCATGCCAAGGCATCCACCGTGTGCCCTTAACACACAACACAAACAGGCTCATAAGAGCCCGGGTGAACAACAAAAAAATTTGCAGTAATAAAGAAGATACTCGCGTCCACTATACAGTTCTCAAACAACACGAACCCCCACGCCGACAGCCACCAACAGTGACCGACCAACCGGGAATCCCAGTATCAGGAGTAGGACACTCCAGACACCCAACAACGATGACGAACCAAACATGCCGCACCACAGCGCAGAACAACCGGCCGACCCACATCGAACTGTGGCATCCACCCGGATTAAAAAAAGCACCCAAACGTCCGTGTTGACGCGGTGCACAAAATAAAACTCCTTAGAAAGGAGGTGATCCAGCCGCACCTTCCGGTACGGCTACCTTGTTACGACTTCGTCCCAATCGCCGATCCCACCTTCGACGGCTCCCTAACGAGTTTGGGCCACCGGCTTCGGGTGTTACCAACTTTCATGACGTGACGGGCGGTGTGTACAAGGCCCGGGAACGTATTCACCGCAGCATTGCTGATCTGCGATTACTAGCGACTCCGACTTCATGGAGTCGAGTTGCAGACTCCAATCCGAACTGAGACCGGCTTTAAGAGATTAGCACCACCTCACGGTGTAGCAACCCTCTGTACCGACCATTGTAGCATGTGTGAAGCCCTGGACATAAGGGGCATGATGATTTGACGTCATCCCCACCTTCCTCCGAGTTAACCCCGGCAGTCTCCCGTGAGTCCCCACCACAACGTGCTGGCAACACAGGACAAGGGTTGCGCTCGTTGCGGGACTTAACCCAACATCTCACGACACGAGCTGACGACAACCATGCACCACCTGTATACCGACCACAAGGGAAGACACATCTCTGCGCCGATCCGGTACATGTCAAGCCCAGGTAAGGTTCTTCGCGTTGCATCGAATTAATCCACATGCTCCGCCGCTTGTGCGGGCCCCCGTCAATTCCTTTGAGTTTTAGCCTTGCGGCCGTACTCCCCAGGCGGGGCGCTTAATGCGTTAGCTACGGCACAGAAGTCGTGGAAGACCCCCACACCTAGCGCCCACCGTTTACGGCATGGACTACCAGGGTATCTAATCCTGTTCGCTACCCATGCTTTCGCTCCTCAGCGTCAGTTACTGCCCAGAGACCTGCCTTCGCCATCGGTGTTCCTCCTGATATCTGCGCATTTCACCGCTACACCAGGAATTCCAGTCTCCCCTACAGCACTCAAGTTATGCCCGTATCGCCTGCACGCCCGGAGTTGAGCCCCGGAATTTCACAGACGACGCGACAAACCACCTACGAGCTCTTTACGCCCAGTAATTCCGGACAACGCTCGCACCCTACGTATTACCGCGGCTGCTGGCACGTAGTTAGCCGGTGCTTCTTCTACCACTACCGTCACAAAAGCTTCGTCATGGTTGAAAGGAGTTTACAACCCGAAGGCCGTCATCCCCCACGCGGCGTCGCTGCATCAGGCTTGCGCCCATTGTGCAATATTCCCCACTGCTGCCTCCCGTAGGAGTCTGGGCCGTGTC
>NZ_JAPQLG010000179.1:0-4741 GCF_028982005.1 Wolbachia endosymbiont of Drosophila bocki
TGTTATCGACGCCAAAAGTGTATAATATAACTTTTATGATGATGAAAACTCCGGATTTCACAACAGCAGCAGCATGCAGTAGTGCACTCACAGGAGTTGGTGCAACCATTGCTTTTGGTAACCAAAAATGCATTGGCATTAATGCAGCTTTTCCTATTCCGTAAATTAGCATAGCAAAACACACTGCAATAAAAGTGATGAGTGAAGTATCAGATTTGAATATTCCACCACTTACAAAGTCTAAAGTATGAAATTCATTATATAAAAGGCCTATTGCAGGAAAAAATAATACCAAAGAAGAGAAAAATAGCACGCCAAAGTAATGGCGTCCTGCAATCATTGATTCATTTGTTGAGTTGTAAGTAACCAGAGGGTATGTACTAATAGTTAGAAGCTCATAAAAGACAAATGTAGTGAGCAAATCTCCAGAAAAAGCAATAAACATTGCACAGCTAATCGATATTGAAAAAAAGCATAGAAAACTTGAGTGATTGCTATCAGCATAGTTATTCTGCATATAACATATTGCATATATACTGGTTAGTATCCATAAAAACGATATCAATAAACTGAATATTACTCCGGTAGACTCTAGCTTTAAACTAATGTGCAAATTATTACCAAAATCCATGAGGATAAATTGAGAATGATCACCATACACCCAATATAAAGTGCACAGACACGTATACGCAAATAGAAGTAGAGAAGAAGTGACAGTAATACTATTGTTCACTCTGGGCCATTTACCAGTAAAAAAAATAGCTAACGCACTTAAAAGTGGAATCAACGCAGTAATTAATAAATAATTCTCAGTAATAAAAAATGGTAAGGAAAGATACATTAACATTAAATTTTTTGTTTAGGTAAAGTTAGAATCATACTCAAATCATAGAAAAACCGCTATGTTTTTTTAGTTATTTGTGTATGCTATAGCTATACTGCGGTTCATTCCACAACTGTACGAACATTTGTTTTTGTTAAACACAACAAAGATGTCATCCCAGTCTGGGATCCAGGAAAGTTTGCTTGTGAGCAAGCAAACTAGCATAGAAAAACGTTTTCGATGAGATTGCAGAAACCAGTGTCTGGGCACTGGAATGACACCATTTGCTGTGCAGTTTACCTTTAAAAATGAATGTTCATACAGTAAGCCATAAGATGACAAAAGAGTAAACTTTATCTGTGTGAGCTATAGACACAAATTATAACAAATGCAGTAGCGTAATCTCCATCGTCACTCAGAGAAAGATGAATTTTGGAGATAAAATCCTTGCTAACGGTAAGATATGGCTTGCCTCTTACATCATTGTATATTTCTATATCTTTCATTATAATACCCTGACCACTACCTCGTGCTTTAACAAAAGCCTCCTTTGCTGCAAAGCGTTTAGCAAAATACCTTGCTCGCATTTCTTGACTATTATACTTTCTACTTAGCTCTATTTCTTTTTCAGTGTAGATTCTATTGAGAAATTTTTCCCCGTATTTTTGTAATATCCTCGATACTCTTGGTATATATACTATGTCAGTGCCGATACCGTGTATCATTTTGTGCTAAAGTGATTTATTGCTTCTTCAATCTGCATTTCCTTTACCTCTCCAGTTGCTCTATTTTTTACTTCAACTATCTTTTCATCTATTGCCTTTTTTCCGACAATTATTTGCCACGGCAAGCCTATCAGATCCATTCTAGAAAATTTTACTCCTACACTCCCTTCCGTATCATCGTAAAGCACTTCATCGCTTTTCAAAGCTTTATATATTTTATCTGCAGCCTCCGTTACTTTCGGTTGTAAATTGATTAAACCAATTCTGAAAGGAGCTACCGATTCTGGCCAGATAATTCCTTTATCATCATGAAAAGCTTCTATTATTGCACCAACAAGTCTTGAAACCCCAATGCCATACGAACCCATATGTATATTGACATTTTTTCCATCTTGAGAAGTAACACTTGCCTTCATAGGCTTCGAATATTTATCACCAAAATAAAAAATATGCCCTATTTCAATACCCTTACTAACATTTAACTGTTCTTGTGATACAGGGCAAGTCTCAGGATCATGCATATCATCTGCAACTGCATATATACTCTTTAAACTTTCAATATCTTCACTCTCTAGTAGTTCAGAAAATTTATTGTCATAATATAAAGTGCTCTCACCAGTGTTTGCCAATATATGAAACTCGTGGCTCAAATTTCCTCCAATTGGCCCCGTATCAGCTCGAACTCCAATTGGAGTAAATCCCATGCGTTTGAAGATTTTTATGTAAGTTTTGTACATCAAATTATATGAATTCAGTGCACCTTCGTAATCTACATCAAAACTGTATGCATCCTTCATCAAAAATTCCCTGCCCCTCATAACACCATAACGTGGTCTTACCTCATCACGGAATTTCCATTGAATTTGGTATAAACAAAGTGGCAAATCTTTGTAACTTTTTACCACATCTCTAATTAAATCAGTTGCTATCTCCTCATGCGTTGGACCAAAAAGCATATCTTCCTCATGCCTATCCTTTATGCGTAGCATTTCCTTACCGTAATCATCGTAACGCCCTGATTCTCGCCAAAGACTTGCTGGTTGCACACAAGGCATTAATGCTTCAATAGCACCGGATTTGTTCATTTCATCTCTGATAATATCTTCAATATTCTTAAGCACTAAGAGACCAAGTGGTAACCACGTATAGATGCCAGATGCTATCTGCTTTATTAAACCTGCACGCAAAGAATATTGATGGGAGATAATTTTAGCATGGGCAGGCTTTTCCTTTAGAGTTGGCAGGTAATATTTGGATAAACGCATATAATAGATCTGATTGTATTAAGTAATCTTAATACAATCAGACCTGTAGGTAAACTTATTTTGAAAAGGAAGGAAAGTGCATGGCTGACCATTTCATAATTATCATAGTCCTTGTACAACATTTTCCTTTTGGCATCGCAACGCTTTTCCACCAAACTGTGCTATGCGATCCTCAACAGAAAGAGTAGGTGAATCTTGCACCTCATTATCCACTGAGTCAACATTATTTACTTGTGGTGAATCAACACACGAACTTGGCGGTACCGGTGACTCCTCTGTTTCTTGTTCAGGATGTATCGGAGATGTGGCTCTAGATCCTATACCACTGTCAAGACCCCCGCTTCCTTCTTCCTTGCTTGATGGGGAATTTGTGTGTTTTGTCTGCTCCTCTTTTTCCTGCTATATCTCTTTTTGTTTGTCTTTGCTTTCATCTGCAGTCCAATCTGAATCGCTAATAGAATCAGAATGCTCACTTTCACTATCTGAGAATTGCATGACTGCTACTCTTTCCTTAAGTCTCTTTGTCTAATCTGAATCATTATCATCCGACTTCTTTCTCTCTGCTTGCTCCCTATCTATTCTTGCAGCAAATTCTTCTGGTGTTTCTTTTTTGTCAGTGCCCCCACTACTTTCTAATTTTGCTTTCAATTCATTTGTAAAATTTTGTCGCTGCCCACTCCTTTTGACGTAGTACCTCCTCCTATCTGTTCAAACAGAGTAGAATGATTATTATTCTCAGGTTCACCAGCCTTCTTCGGTGCATCATTCTTAGGTTGCTCCGTATGCTTGGAAGCTGTAAAAAAATGCGGAGGCGGAGGTGGTAGTGCAGCATCTTGTTGCAATGGAGGGGGTGGCGGCGGTGGTACACTGACACTTGGATTTGGTTGTGTTCCAAACGTTACTGGAGGTGATTGAGGAGTAGGTACATTTGATTTATTCTCCAGATTAGCACAATTTTTACACACAAATTTTTGTGGTTCTTGAGATGGAGTATGGCCGAATTTCTGTCCATTAAGACCTACTTCTTTCTTATTATCATCTCTAGAAATAGCCAGTTTAACAAGATATGTCACTGAAATAAGTGCAACAACCGTAGAAACAGCAAAAATTGCTAAAGGAACTGCTGCAATAGAACCAGAAACTGCTATAATAACATAAGGAAGATATTGACCAGATATGAAACTAAATATAGATAATAATGAAACAGCAATTAAAGGTTTCCATATAGTCTGCTTAGTTTTAGTAAGCTCCCGACTATCTTCTAGCAATGAAGAACTATTGGATATCATCATTTCTTTGCCTCACTTGTTAACGATAATTTAATAATAACCCGATTAATAATTTCTGTCAATAATTAATTGTGAAAAACAAAGTTGCAATTTGAATAGATAAGCTATAAGTAATATACGACCAGCAATAGCCATACAATAGACTTCTTGTATAACCCACACTAAGTAGAAAAAAGGTGTCATCCAAGTAGCTGACACTGCTCTCCTTTGTCATTCCAGTGCTTGACACTGGAATGACACCGAAGGGGCTACTGCCGTCTTGGATGGAAACCAGTGTCAGAACTAGTTAACCATGGGGCTTCTTTTGCCTTTTTTTCCATTTGGTAAATTTCTTAAATATTTATGGCTAACATGAAGCTAAGTACGAACTTTGTTAAACATAACAAATGGTGCCATTCCAGTTTTCCATATAATCTCATCGAAAATGTTGTAACCACTTTCTGTGCTAGTTTGCTTGCTTACAAGCAAACTTTCCTGGATCCCAGTGTCTGGGCACTGGGATGACATCATAGGGACACTGGGATTACACCCTGACAATCGTCATCCAGCTACTTGTTAGCGGCTAAGAACCTGTTTAAAATCTTCGTAATAGGAGAGAAATGAAGGAAAGGACAATCATTTGCAAGCTGGTGTTGAGTT
>NZ_JAPQLG010000179.1:4765-4877 GCF_028982005.1 Wolbachia endosymbiont of Drosophila bocki
TTCTACATTTTTCTAACCAAGCAAAAGATCGCTCAACAACCCATCTCTTTGGCAATACAACGAAAGAATGTAATTCACCTCGCTTTATTACCTCAACAGTTGCACCAATAGT
>NZ_JAPQLG010000180.1:0-7668 GCF_028982005.1 Wolbachia endosymbiont of Drosophila bocki
TCAGAACTTAAAAAATCACCACTAGATCAAAAAAGTGCTTTGCTTGAAACACAAGAAGATAAATTAAAACGAGGTATTGCAAGGTTAATTGATAGTTATGCTCAAGAATATATTGATCAAGAAGAATTTGAGCCAAGAATTAAAGCAATGAAACAAAACTTAAAAATGGTTGAAGAACAAAAGAAAAAGATATTTGATCAGAAAAAACTCACACAAGAGTTAACTCTAGTAGTAACAAATTTAGAGGGGTTTTCCTCTAGTATTAACTCAAGTCTTAATAATGCAGACTGGCTAACTAAACGTGATATTATTAGAACGTTAGTTAAGCGAATTGAGATTAATTTTGAGGATGTAAACATCGTGTTTAGAGTAAAAGAGCTTCCAGACTCTTTTCATATGGAGAAAAATCAATGCTTGCAATGTTGTTGTAGGGGTAGGAAGGCTATTGTTAACAATAGAACATAAATAATTATACAAATCTTCTAACCTTAATACGTTATTTCTCTTCTTGCTGTTGAATTTATACGGAAAAATACCTTCCATAACTTCAATAGTAGTAGCCTTGTTTAAAAATACATTTTCACTTGTCACGCTTATTCTTGCTAAAACAGTGTTAATTTCAGGTTCGTCACTCGTATAAAAATCTGATAGCTGAGTTATTCTAATAACGTACAAAGTTACTATTTTTGACAAGCAATTATCAGCATATTCACAATTTTTTATTACCTCCCACTGAGTAACCTGAGATTTACCTATTTTTGCATTGTTCGGTAATTTACTCATTGAACTTTCTCCATTTAATCCAGTGTAATAAATTATACTAATACTTTGTTAAATAAATAATAACGCGATTACAAAAATATATACTTATAGTGGTATATTATACAAAAATAGCACAATATCTAAGCATTAAAGCTAGTTTTAGCTGGGTACATGGGGCTATTCGTTATTTTGTGTTGTCCAGTGAGGTCCAAAATTAGAGGTCCACTCATATAAAGAGTTTAGTCTGCCTTCTTTGCTATAAAATAAGTTTTCCTTTTGAGCTGTTTTGTTAGTATTAACTAAATTCTAAACTAACTGTGCTATAATGAAAAAGATAAAACTCGGAATACTAATTTCAGGTAGGGGGTCGAATATGCAGGCCTTAATAGAAGCATGTCAAGATCAGAATTTTTCCGCAGAAGTTGCATGTGTTATCACAAATAATAGCGAAGCTGCTGGTCTGAAAATAGCAGAGCAAGCAGGAATCTCAGCGTTTATTGTTAAAGATAAACCGCTTGATGCTGGTAAAATTCACGAAATACTTGTTCAACATAAGGTTGATTTAATTTGCCTTGCAGGGTTTATGAGAATTCTCAAAGCTGATTTTCTGAGTAAATGGCATAACAAGGTGATAAATATTCATCCCTCTTTACTTCCGTCTTTTGAAGGCCTAAACGCTCAAGAGCAAGCTCTAAAAGCAGGTGTAAAAATTACAGGTTGTACTGTACATTATGTCACTCCTGAAGTTGATGCTGGAGCCATAATTGCTCAAGTTGTTGTACCAGTGTTACCAGCTGATGATATTCAAAGCCTCTCAGAACGCATTCTAGCTGAGGAGCATAAGTGTTATGTAGAAGCAGTAAGGTCAATAGCAGAAGATAATGACTGTAATAATTATTGACCTTGAGCGTTTTTTCCAACTTCAACAAAAAATAAATTTTCAGGTTCCAGTAAAGAACTCGCCAGTTCGTTTACTTCCTCTAATTTAACATCATTAATGATATTCGCATAATTATTTATACGGTTAACATCACGATCATTTATCTGCATATTATCTAGCAGCGTTGCTGTATTTGTGTTATTGGACAGGAAAAGGACAAGATTATTTACCAAGCCAATTTTTGCATCCTTGAACAATTGTTCGTCAATTCCTTGCTTTTTTATTCTGCTAAATGTATCTTTTACTGCTGATATAGCTTTGCCAGCAGTAGAACTATCAGTACTTATAAATCCAGATATAATATTTCCATGTTTATTGGAAATAATACTTGCATAAACACCATAAGTAATACCCAAGTTTTGCCTCAGTTCTGTCATTAATATTGAATTCAGCCTCATGCCACCAAGTGCATCAATTAAGACACCAGCGTTATAATAATTAGGATCTTCATAAGCTATACCTTTTTGAGCAAAAAGTATCACACTCTGTGGTATATCCATAAAAATATTCTTACTTTCTGCAGAACCAAAATTATTTTCTACAGGTATTTTTCTAACTTTTGATCTTTTTGACGGCAATTTAGATAAATATTTATCTAATAGCGTAATAATTTCTTCTTTTTTTGCACAACCAGCAACACTGATAACTATGTTATCTTTAGCAAAATTACGCTTTATGTATGTTAAAACATCGTCTCTAGTAATGCTCATTATAGTATCAAGAGTACCATACACACTTTTTGAGTAAGGATGTTTTTTAAACAATAACGTATCTAATTCTTTTCCAGCAACAAAATAAGGATTTTTTCCAAGATTATTAAAATCAACTTTGGCTTTCTCGAAAACTCTATTCAACCCTTCAGGGTCAACTTTAGGACGCATTATAGTATCGCTCAGTAATGAAATTGCTTCCTCTAGATTGTCAGACAAAGTATTTAATGAAACCCTAAATGCTTCTAAATCAGCAATAAAATTTAAACTAATCCCTTTATCTTCAAGCTTTTTCGCAAAATCTTTGGCATCATTTTTTCCTGCCCCTTCTTGGATTACAAGAGAAGTAAACCAAGAAAGCCCCCGTTTTTCCTTATTCTCATACACATAACCTGCATCCTTGAACGATATATTTAGTGAAACTTTTGGCAAATCATGATTTTCTACAAATAAAAACTTAAATCCTTTACGGGTAGTGACCTCCTCTATATTTAGGTTACCACTTGCTTGTAAATTAAAGCCTAGACAGAAAAAAAATAGAAATATAATTTTACTTATTCTCATTATTATCTCCTTTTGGTAATAAACGACCAATTAACTTATTAGCAGAAAAAATAGCACGGATTTTATTATTTACATCCTCTAGATTGACATCATTAATCTTGCTATATGAAATATCTATTTCATCCAGTGGAATACCAAGTGCAAGGTGTGGCACATAGAACATCGCTATATGAGTTAAGTCAGATAGATTATCAAACTGTGCTGCTTTGTATCTATATTTCGAGCTTTGCAACTCCTCATCCGTTATTCCTTTAGACATGAAGTTATTAATAGCATTATCTAACTCTCTTTCAACAATATCTAAATTAACTCCGCTTTTTGGAATGACCTGAATATCAATGTAGCCATCACTAAAAGCTAGGCTATTATAATAAGCAAACACTGATACTGCCACATCTTCATCTAAAACCAGATCATTATACAGTTTGCTGGATTTGCCGCTACCTAAAATTTCAACCGCTAAATGAGCAGCGGAAGCTTCATTTATATGCTCAAATAAGGGTACACGATAACGAAAATATAAAACTGGTTCTTTTACTTCAGTGCTCTCTAAGGTCACCGATAGACCTGCATTATGCACTGGATCCTGATTTGGGTAATTTCTCATTACAGGCTTAGCTTTAATTTCGCCATATTTTTCTTCTGCTAATTTCACTACTTCATCAAGTTCCACATCACCCACAATCAGTAATATTGCATTGCCGGAGTGATAATAGTTATCATGAAACCTCGTTATGTCATCCAAATTGTAAGTTTTGATGTCGCTCTCCCAGCCGATAACAGACCTACCATAGCCAGTACGGTAAAATGCACTATTCATTTCTTCCCATAACAAGTTGTTAGGATGATTATCAAATCTCATTTTTCTTTCTTCCAACACAATGTTTTTTTCTCTATCTATTTTGTCTTGAGTAACATTAAAGCTGCCCATTCTATCTGCTTCAACTTCCATTGCAAGTGGTAAATCTTTTTTGGGGACCAACTCATAATAACAGGTATATTCTTTAGTGGTAAACGCGTTAAATTGAGCCCCAATGCTGCTCATAGTGGCTTCTATATCTGTGAACTTTCCTGTAGTTTCAAACATTAAATGTTCAAAGTAGTGAGCCAATCCTGCTTTGCCGATTGGATCATCCATTCCCCCAACTTTGTATATTACTGCATGTAAAACGGCTGGAATCCGATGATTAGAAACAACATAAACATCTAGTCCGTTACTGAGTTTAGTATATTTTATGTTGTGCTCTATGTTTAAAGCATTCGAAGAAATTGGGTAAGTAAAAAAAAGTACAGGTAGTATAAGAAAACTAAAAAACTTATGAAGCATTATTTCGACCTAATATAAAAACAATTATTTTATTCCTCATTTTGTTTAGAAATAAGCATATCGTATATATACCACTTATATAACAATGTAAACATTCCACAAACTATAGATAAATCTGCTAAATTAAATGCTGGCCAATACCAATCATCAATATGAAAATATATGAAATCATATACAGCTCCCCAATAGATCCTATCAACTACGTTTCCGATTGCTCCACCAATCATCAGAGAAAAACCAAGGTAAGTTGACTGATCGTCAGACCTGTATATCAAATATGCAAGTATACCAATTATTAGTATTGAAAATGCTGAAAAAAAGAAACCGCCATGTGGTAAAGCGCTACACATTCCAAAACTAATACCTGAATTCCAAACTTCAACTAGTTTTATAAAACTAGCGATCTCAATTGATTCTCCTTCATCAATCAATGAGTTTATGTACAACTTGCTCGTTTGGTCAATCAATACTATAATTAATATAACAACTAAGCATAACTTTTTCATAAATTTGCCTTTAACCTATAAACTTTAAGTATATCATAATTTATCTGTTTTGTTAACTCCTCAATACTATGGAATTTTTTTTCTGACCTTATGAATTTTAAAAGTTGTATATTGACTTTATGACTATATACGTCTTCATCAAAATCGAATATGTGCATTTCTATTATAGGCTTTTTCAGATCCTTAAAAGTAGGTCTCATACCAATATTGACTACTCCATATAACCAATTTGGATTACTATCAGGAAAAGTCACTCTAGCGTAATATGTGCCAAACTTAGGTTTTATCATGCAATCTTCTATAGGAATATTTATGGTTGGAAATCCTATTTCTCTACCTCTACATGCACCTTTTGTCACAACACCAGAAACTTGATAAGGCCTGCCGAGCAATTTATTAGCAATTTCTATTTCGCCCCTTTGTACATACTCCCTTATTGAAGAAGAAGAGCAAATTTTGCCGTCAATTGTTAATGGCTCTAATTTAGTCAAAGAGTATCCATATATTTCAGAATATTTCTCTAGAGTTAATATATTACCCAATCGTTTATGACCAAAAGTGCAATTTTCTCCGACAATTATGTGTTTAGCGCCATATTTATCTATTAAAGTCTCACTGATAAAGTCATCACAGCTAACCTCAGAAAAACCTCTATTAAAATTAATAATATATAAGTAATCTATACCATAGCTGCTGATTAGTTCCTTTTTTTGTTCTTGGTCTATTAACCTAAAATTGTTTCTACCAAATAAAACAGTTGATGGGTGAGGCTCAAAAGTTAAAACTGCAGAGGGTAATCCTCTTTCTTGTGCTACCTTCTTGAGAGTAGAAATTGCAAACTCGTGTCCTAAATGAATGCCATCGAAATTTCCGAAGGTTAGTGCTATATTATTTTCTATCCCTTGCTCACAATTATAAATAATTTTCATACAATTTGATGTTTTTACATGTTTCTTATATATAATAACTATATTTTAGTAAGCTACGGAGATAAATTGTGAAAAATGTTGTGATATATGTAAAGAAGGGCTGTCCATACTGCATAAGGGCAAAGGATTTACTAGATAAAAAAGGTGTGAAGTATGAAGAAATTGATGTGCTCAAAAACTCAGATCTATTTAACGACATAAAATCAAAGTATAACGTTAGAACAGTTCCATGGATTTTTATCAACGATAAGCACATTGGGGGGTGTGACAAATTGATGGATCTTGAAAAAGAAGGAAAGTTGGATGATATGCTAAATAATAATGACAATCACACTGATGTCACAACCTACACAAACAGCAATGATGAATGTGGAGAGTGTGTTATACCACATGATGATTTTATGTAACTTTTTATCTTGTTTTGTCGTGTAATACGTAAATGAAAACTAGTATGCTCACTTTAAACAATTCTTAATGAATTAAAAATACAATTCATTCAGTGAGTTTTTTTAGTGGGAAAAAATGACAAAAAATATTTCAATTATTAGCAGAAACTTAATTAGTATCGAATTAGTTAACAAACAAGATTTAGAGAATTTCATCAAGATTTTCACAGTGCTTGATAAACATATAGCAGCTAAAACACTTTTTACAGAAGAAGTGAGAATAGAGTATAAACAACACAACGGCATAGAAGTTGTTGAATTGCTAAAAGATACAGACTTTACATATCATGAGGTTGAAAATGTATTGAACCACCTGAGTAAACATGGAATGAAGGTGCCCAGCAGTGTTATAGCACACACCCTTTTTGCTGCATACAATCATGCACTTGAATTTAAGGATGTAGCATTTTCCTTTTCTGAAGGCTCTCCACAATTTAACATCAGAGTGAGTAAGAACACCTTCATAATAACTCCTATGAGTGAGGAGAATTTGGAATTGAATTCACAAAGTAGCAAGAAATTAATAGAGTCGTTACAGAGCGAAAAAAATATTTATGATTGTATAGTAGAAGAAAATACCATTAAAGTTATAGTGCATTCTGAAATACATCAAGCTATAAATTTGATTATAAAATCACTGATAAAGTCTCGCCTTTTAGCAAAAGAGGAAGAAGGAAAATTCAAAGAGAAATTGAGACAACTTGCTTTTAAGGATCAAGCTTTTGTTGAGTATTCCAGTATCAAAACCATCAGTAGGTATCCACATAATCATCCTCTGAGAAAGCATGAAAGTGTTACTAAGGATATAGAAAATATTTTATGTGATTTCATAGCAAATGAGAATAGCGAGTTCGCTATAGAGCGGTTAAATAGGCTGAGCTCAGCAGTTTCTCCGGATACTCCAAGAGTCATCACTAAAACTATAGATAAACTTGTTAAGTTTCACTAAGATATACGAGAGCCAATAGATTTCTTGTATTACCTTTTGTCATCCAAGTAGCCAAGGCTACTTGGTTCTTTTTTTGGGTTCCAGCTATGTACATAGCTGTACAAACATTGTAGCCGTTATTCAAGTAGTCCGCAGAAACAAAAAAACTTGCTTGACAAACTCCGCCAGCCCTCTTATCATGAAACTGAAGCTATTTATTTATCTTCTCTGTGCAGGTTGAATGACAAAAAAACTCACGTATCTGGCGTATCATGTTTAATTTTTTGCACTATGTGTACCTTATGTCTTATAAAATTTCTACCTACATAAGCTGAAACGCGCTTATAAAGCGTTTAAAACATAAAAAAACGCCAACTTAAAAAATGGATAGTGAATAACTAGCTACCCTAGGGTTTCTTTTGCCTTTTTTTTGTTTAGTAAATTTCTTAACATTTATAATTTAGATTAGTTGCGGTTTAAAAGTAGCTGAATCGCGGTTATTAAGTGTTTAGAATAAAAAAACGCCATACTTGAAAGTATAATGTAAGTAATTAGC
>NZ_JAPQLG010000181.1:0-7545 GCF_028982005.1 Wolbachia endosymbiont of Drosophila bocki
TAGATATACCTCTTTCTTAACTATGCTTATTTTACCTCATATTTTCGAGATCCTTAACAGGTTCTCAGAAAAAGTAGAGAGAAAGTTAAGCAAATGGGTAAATAGACTTCTTGCATAACCATATAACGCACTTTTATTGGGAATAGAAACGAAAAAACTTCCTTGACAAACTCCGCCAGCCCTCTTATCACAAAATTGAAGCTATTTATTTATCTTCTCTGTACAGATTAAATGACAAAAAAACTCACGTATCTGGCGTCTCATGTTTAATTTTTTGCACTATGTGCACYYTATGTCTTTATMAAAYTTCTACCTACATAAGCTGAAACGCGCTTATAAAGCGTTTAAAACATAAAAAAACGCCAACTTAAAAAATGGATAGTGAATAACCAGCTACCCTAGGGTTTCTTTTGCCTTTTTTTTCATTTGGTAAATTTCTTAAACATTTATGGCTAAACGACAATCGTCATCCCGCTGCTTGTTAGCGGGATCTCTTGTTAGCGGCTGAGATACTGCGGCGGTATGACGTAGATTGCTGTCATTCCGCTACTAGTTAGCGTCGCAGCGGCATGGTGTAGGAAAATTAGCTATATAGCTAACTTGTACCACGCGTTAAAGCTTTTAAACAGGTCTTGGTTTACTTACTCCATTATTTTCTTTATTATCAGATATCATTTTAAATAATATGGAGGAGCAAATTGTCAGCAATTGCCATTATTGATTTTGGTTCACAGTTTACACAGCTTATCGCAAGACAAGTAAGAGGAATGGGTGTTTATTGTGAGATATTTCCAAGCAACATCAGTTTTGAAACAATATCAAAATTCAATGGGTTTATTCTCTCTGGAGGACCACAATCTGTAAATGATGATTGTTCTGAAACAAGTAGAGTAGTACATGAAATTATAAAACTTAATGAGGCAACAAGCGTTCCTATACTCGGAATATGCTATGGACAGCAACTCATTTGTCATTATTTTGGAGCAAAAGTAAAAGAGAGTTTCAAACAGGAGTTTGGTAGAACTAAAATCAAGATACTAAAAGAATCCCCCATTGTAAAGGATACCTGGGATGTTAATTCTGAAGTGGATGTATTAATGAACCATGCGGACAGTGTTGATACTATACCACAGGGATTTACTGTTATCGCATCAGGTGTGGTAAATCAAACAATAGCAATGATTGTCAACGAACAGCGGAAGATTTACTGTACTCAGTTCCATCCTGAGGTTAAGCCCACAACAAATGGCAGTAAATTGCTCTCTAACTTCTTGGATATTGCAAATTGCAAAAGAGACTGGACAATGAAGTCGTTTATTGAGGAGCAAAAGGAAAAAATCAAAAATGTAGTAGGAGAGAAAAAAGTAATCGCTGCAGTAAGTGGTGGGGTTGATTCAAGCGTTGCAGCGGCTCTCACACATAAAGCTATAGGAAAACAATTGAACTGTATTTTTATCGATACTGGGTTGTTACGCAAGAACCAAACCATCGCTATGTTGAAAGAGATTCCGATAAATTACGTTGATAAATCAAATTTATTTTTGAGTAGGTTGAAGGGAATAACTGATCCAGAAGAAAAGCGAAAAATTATCGGTAACACTTTTATTGAAGTGTTTGAAGAAGAAGCAAAAAAAATAGGTGATGTGGATTTTTTGATGCAAGGTACCATCTACTCTGATGTAGTTGAGTCAGGGCATGCCTCAGACAGCACTAGTACAATTAAGTCTCACCATAATGTTGGTGGGTTGCCAGAAAAGATGAATCTGAAGTTAGTGGAGCCTTTACGTTACCTCTTTAAAGATGAGGTAAGGCTACTTGGAAAAGAAATTGGGCTTTCAGACGAGATAATATTTCAACATCCATTTCCTGGACCCGGACTTGCAGTGAGGATTATAAGTGAAGTCGATAAAGAAAAGGTGCAAATATTGCAAGAAGTAGATGAAATATATATTAATACGATGAAAAATTACGATCTATATGATAAGATATGGCAGGCTTTTGCTGTATTATTACCAATAAAAACTGTAGGCGTTATGGGAGATGGTCGTACGTATGGATATGTTTGTGCTTTAAGGGCTGTAACATCATCTGATGGTATGACAGCCGATGCATTTCCATTTGAAGATAAGGATCAACACTTGCTAGTATTTTGGGATTTTTTACGCAATGTCGGCAGTATAATTGTTAATAATGTTCCCGGAGTAAATAGAGTTGTTTATGATATCACTTCTAAACCACCCGCAACTATTGAGTGGGAGTAAATCAAAAAGATCCCGCTGCTTGTTAGCTGGATCTAGAGATACCGCGAATGAATCGCGGTATGACGGTTAATTTTCTTTATTTTGCTTATAATTTCCACAAGCAGTGCAAACATAAATGAAGAATACAAATATCCTTTTGATAATTCTATATGAAATCCATGAAGTATGAGGTACACACCGACAAGTAAAACAAATAAAATGGCGATTATTTTTAACCCTGGGTTAGATTTGATTAACTGGGCGGTATAACTTGATAAAAACAGCATTGCTAGCATGGAAAATGTAAATGCTGTAGCAATTATTACCATGTTATAAGTTAGTGCTATAGCAGTTAATATCGAATCAACCGAAAAAACTAAATCTATTAATATAATTTGTAGCACAACTAAAAAAAATTTTGATTTAACGTTTGCTTTCTTTTTATTTTTCTTACATACAAAGATGTCATCCCGTAACTCCATAGAGCTCTTAACAATAAGGAATAATCCCCCTGCGATCATAAGTAAATCCCTTGCTGATGCAGTGTGAAATATAGGTTTTTGCATTGATAATATAGATGATGTAAAAAATAGTATTACAAAACGCATTAATAGTGCTAATCCAAGGCCCATAAGGCGCACTCTTTCTCTCAGCGCATTTGGTACCTTATCTATTGCTAGAGAAATAAAGATTAAATTGTCTACACTAAGTATAGTTTCAAGTAGTGTAAGTGTCAGTAAAGTCCAAGCATCAGTTAGCATTTTTGTTTCAAATTCGGTTCTTCTTACTCTACAATAGATGTGTAAAAATTAAGTGACTTCACTCAGAAGTTTTATAGCAGTTCTCCAGAAAAACAGGATATATAAAGTTCAGCAGCTTCTTCTATTTTCGTTTTTGAGCAAAATCAATAATAAGAGAGTTTCTTATTTTCATGCACGCAAATAAGATAAAGCCTTATTTTCATTTTTGACTTTATTTGAAAATAATATATACTACAAAAATAGTGTGCTAGGTTGAATGAATGTATATTAAAGGATCACCATCAGGCAAAGTATTCGCTGGTTATCAGGCATTTATACCAAGCCCCTTGCCACCAAAATTTGAATGGGACAATGATTTAGTGAATAGTCTTTAAACCCTTACTTTACTATAAGGGAAGTGGTTGAAAACTTAGGTGTCGTATTTACAACAGCCCAAAGAGCAATCGTAAAGCTTGAAGATTTAGGCATCGTTTCACAAACTTCTCAAGGAAAGAGAGATCGGGTTTATTGTGCAACTGATATTTTGAATATTCTAGAAGAACCAACTAAGATTACAGAGAACTTCGATAGCACATTGTAGCTATTGTGATGAATAAATTCAGCAAACAGCAAGCTTAAAGAGTCTGATCCAATGGACATGCTGAACAAAAAGTAAGGAGCTCCTTTTGGAGGATTATATTAACTTATTAATTAATTGCTTGACTTTTAGCAGGATTTATTATATTATTTACTAATGAGTAATGCAATCAAACCAAGGGGGATAGCATGATAAATAATTTGGATTCAATAATTCTTGGAATAAAAGATGGTGAAAAGGCGATTGAAGATTTAAGGGTTGTTCTTAAAAAAATAAAAGAAGAAGTTATTACTACACAGACATTTAATTACGCTTTACAATGCCCACAAACTACAAAGGAAGCGATAGTACACGAAATTCTGCTTCATTTTATACAAAATCCTGGCGAGCAATCACTAGAACAAGTAATACAATACTTAGATGGAGCAATACAATCTAGGATATATGCAAAAAACAACCCAATAAGAAATCTAGATGAAGAATTTCGTACTCATATAAACTTTAAAGATGAAGAGGGAAATACATTACTACATCATGCAGTTATAGGTAATAAAACTGAAGAAATAACCACCCTGCTTGTTACATATAGTGCAAATCCTTTGATACAAAACGCGGATAATAAAGTTCCTTCAGATTTAGCTCAAGGAAAAACAAAAGAAGTGCTTATTAAAAATATGAAAAAACAAGCTAATACGAAAAAAGAAAGCGCTATGGTAGGCAGTTTGGTGCCTGGCGTAATAATTGGTGGTTTTCTTGGTGTTGTACTTGGAGCTGGTGTGTGTGTTGCAGTAAGTCTTTCTGGTGGTATGATACTAGGTGTAATGATAGCATCTTCTCTTGTTGCTAGTATAGCTATTGGACTGGCCATGTATTTTTTGAGTCAAGACTATGAACAGGCTAAAGCGATAGAAAAAACTATTAGCACTGTTAGCTCTGAAATATCTGTTGATGATACAACTGTCGCAAATGGTAAACAGGGGCCACAACTTACATAGAAAAAGCTATAGTATTTTTCAAACTAAATAATAAACCTTGTAATTAGGATATTCTGGATTCCAGCGTCACGCGCTGGAATGACAAATGTGTTTTTGTTTTTTTGTCATCAAATACTCCTACTCCTTATGTCATCCAAGTGTCCTGACTACTTGGATCCAAGAAATTTAATTGTTTTAAATTTTCCCCCCTATACACCTATTTAAAATTTATCTTATTCACATGTGCAATATAATCTATAATAACGTTTATCAATACAATATATTAAAAAATATTATGAGCTTCGTAAAAGAAAAAAACACCCCTGTGATGGAGCAGTATTTGAACCTGAAAGCTCAATACAAAGATCATCTGCTATTTTATAGGCTAGGAGATTTTTATGAATTGTTTTTCGATGATGCTATTAAAGCTGCGAAATTGCTGAATATAGTGCTCACTAAGAGAGGTAATTCGTGTGGGCAAGAAATACCAATGTGTGGAGTGCCAGCACACAGTAGTGAATCTTACCTGCACAAGCTAATAGATTTAGGATTCAAAGTAGCAATCTGTGATCAATTAGAAACTGCTGATGAAGCAAAAAAGAGGGGCTATAAATCCATAGTAAAACGTGATGTAGTGCGAGTTGTAACTCCAGGTACAATTATAGAAGATTCACTACTGGAGGATAAAAGCAATAATTATCTCGCATCCATAGTTGAACAAAATGACGAATATGCTATTAGTTGGCTTGAATTATCGACGGGAAAATTTTTTCACACTTTAACGAGTTTGAAAGCTCTAGATAGTGATTTATTGCGTATATCACCAAGAGAATTATTAATTTCTGAAAAATTCACTGAGGATGAAAAAATTAGATCGATTTTAAAAAATTATAAAATATCAATTACGCAACACGCACAGAGCTTTTTTGAGTATAGTAAATCTCACAGAACATTATGCGAGTTTTATAAAATCAGGGAACTTGGGAGTATAGGAAATTTCAGCAAAGTAGAAATCATGGCGTGTGGTGCACTGCTTGAATATGTCAGAGTAACGCAAAGGGGCTCCATTCCAAGGCTTGAATTCCCAAAAACCTATAAGCAACAAAATTTCATGCTTATTGATGCTTCAGCAAGGAGAAATCTTGAGTTGTTTTCAACTCAATTTGGTGAAAAGAAAGGTTCACTAATTTCAGTTATTGATCATACAGTTACAGCTTCTGGTGGACGCCTGCTCAAACAAATGCTCGCTTCACCCCTTGCTTGCTCCAAGGCAATCAATTTGAGGCTCAGCACCGCTCAATTTTTTGTAAATAATCATGATTCACGCAGAAAAATACGAGAGATATTATCTAACATTCCGGATATTGAAAGGTCTTTATCGCGCTTAATACTAGGGCGTGGTTCACCAAAGGATATGAACCTATTGAAAATAGGCCTAGGAAAGACTTTAGAGTTGTCTGAGTTTCTGTCTACCTTGCATAATTATTGTTTAAGTGAAGAACCAGTAGCTAACTCTCAGATGTCATTCCAGTGCTTGGCACTGGAATCTAGAGAAAAGGAGTCAGTGTCTACCACTCAGGTGATAAGTAGTGACGAGAGTGAACTCAGCACAATACATAAAAGCCTTGGCAATCATAAAGACCTGTTTGAGCTTCTAAACGGTGCTGTGCTTGATAACAATCTTAGTTCCGTAAAAGAAGGAGGGTTTATCCACTCAAAATACAACTCAGAATTATCTGAGTTATCCTATGTATTAAATAATAGTAATAAACTAATAACCAAACTCCGTGAATCTTATCGCGACCTAACTGGTATTGCCGCACTTAAAATATTACATAACAACATACTCGGTTATTACGTTGAAGTGTCGGCAAATCACAAAATAACTTCGGATATATTTATTCATAGACAAAGCTTAGCAAATAGCATGCGCTACACTACTAATGAATTGAAAGAACTAGAAAATAAAATTCTTACGGCACGTGATGCTGCAATCGGCTTAGAAATGAAAATTTTTAGTGAACTGTGTAGTGAAGTCGCTAAAGAATCTGAAAAAATTGCTCTTGCCGCAAATGCTTTGGCAAAACTTGATATTAGAACCGCATTTGCAGAGCTTGCAGTGCAAAATAATTACGTAAAACCTATTATTGATGACAGCAAAGAGTTCAATATCTGTAGCGGAAGACACTCAGTGGTTGAAGTTAACGATAAATTCATTGCAAATAGCATCAATTTAGCTGGTATACATCTAATTACTGGTCCTAATATGGCTGGAAAAAGCACTTTCTTGAGGCAAAACGCTCTCATTGCAACTTTAGCTCACATGGGGTCATTTGTGCCAGCAGAGAGTGCACATATTGGAGTGATTGACAAGATATTCAGCAGGGTTGGCGCAACGGATAATATAACAGCTGGTTATTCTACCTTCATGGTAGAGATGATCGAAACAGCAACGATAGTAAATCAGGCAACGGACCGTTCCTTGGTGATACTTGATGAAATTGGTAGGGGCACAGGGGTGTATGATGGATTATCTATTGCACAGGCGGTGATTGAACATATTCACAATGTAAATAAGTGCCGCGCCATTTTTGCAACTCATTATCATGAATTAACTAAAGTAAGCAAATACTTGAAGAACGTGAAATGTTTTTGTGTAAAAATAAGAGAGTGGAACGGAGAGGTTATTTTTCTACATGAAGTAATTGAAGGCATTGCAGATGAGTCATATGGAATACATGTAGCAAAACTTGCTGGCTTTCCTGATTCTGTTTTAAATAGAGCAAGTGAAGTGTTTGAGGAGCTGAAGGCTTGAATCATTATTATAAGTGAAGAATTACCTATACAATCGTGGTAGTAGCTATAGAAACGAAAAACTTACTTGACACCCTTCGCCAGCGCCCTTATCATGACAGCGGAGCTGTTGTATTTGCTTTCGCCAATCTGCAGATTAAAAGGTAAGGATTACTTAATGTATCGGCGTCTTATGTTCA
>NZ_JAPQLG010000182.1:0-2984 GCF_028982005.1 Wolbachia endosymbiont of Drosophila bocki
TAGATATACCTCTTTCTTAACTATGCTTATTTTACCTCATATTTTCGAGATCCTTAACAGGTTCTTACAGTGCATCTCACAACACTTTCTTCAAAAATATACATGTTAACATACCCTGGACGTACAAGATCGCACTTATACCCAAGCTTTTCATAAAATACTTTCGCTTTTTGAAAATTCATGGTTGCAACGGTTGCTATTTTACAGTGCATCTCACGACCATAATCATGAACTTCTTCCATTAGCTGCTTTCCCATACCTTTTCTTCTATAATCAGAGTGCACCCAAAGCAAGTCAGTGTAAATTGAACCATAGATAACAAAACCGCTACAACCTACAATAATTTGTTCAGTGTCATCGCGAATAAAAAAAGCAAATGGGTTACACGTACCTTTATCAACGGTTTCTTCATTAATCTTTTTGAGTAGGAATTCAATGTCTTTGCTACTTGGTGATGTGGTGTGTTCTATTTTCAGCTCTCGGCCTAATACCGCATACTGATTTCTCTCTTTATCTTATATAAATTAATTAAGTAAAGTGAATACAGTGTCCACACTACTAAAAAAAATGTGGCACAAAACATAAACATTGCAACCAGTGGCAACAGCAGGGAACTTTCTATTGCTATTCCACCTTTTCTCAAAATGCTTGCTGGCTGATGGAGAGTGGACCATAAATTCACGGAAAATTTTACTATAGGAATATTTATAGCACTAAAGATGGCAAATACTGCTGCTGATTTTTCTGCCCTCGCTTCATTATCAAAAGCGCTCCACAATGAAAGGTAGCCAACATATAGGAAAAATAAAATCAGCATTGAAGTAAGCCTTGCATCCCATACCCACCAAGTGCCCCAGGTTCCTTTTCCCCAGATGCTGCCTGTGATTAAGCATATTGCCGAAAAGACTGTCCCTGCAGGAGCAGCAGCATGTGCCAAGACACTAGCAATGCTATTGTTCCATACCAATGAAATGAAACCAAGTGATGCAATTAATCCATATATTCCGAGAGCAAGCCATGCAGAAGGCACATGAATGTACATGATTCGTACAATTTCTCCTTGTTTATAATCTTCTGGAGAGAAGAATAACGCCAAAGACATTCCAATTAAAAAACATGCGAAACAAATAACCCNCCAAGGTAGAGCTTTCTTAGAAAAATAAGAGAAATTTGTAGGCCTTAATAAAAACATTCGTTTTGAGAATAATTGTGTTAAGAATTTACCAATTAGTTTGAGTTTTATCAACAGGATAGTTTTTCTATATTTACGTAGGTCAACAAATTAGCATAATTTCAGTAGCAGATTGCTAGCTATTATTTTTAGTATATGACCCTTAAAAAGCTTAATCTACACTTAGTATCAGATTCAAGTGGTGAAACTGTTATATCAGTTGCAAAATCAGCTCTGAAACACTTTCGTTCTGTAGAAACGATCGAATATGTTTGGTCTTTCGTAAAAGGAGAAGAGCAGATTGACAAAATTCTGGAGGAAATTAATAGGAAAAGTGATGAGCATAATTTTGTTATATGCACTATTACTGATGATGAGCTAAGAAAATATCTAAAAGATAACTGTATAAAGTTGAAAATTCCCTATAGAGCAATATTATCACATATTATTAGAGAAATTTCGTCTTATCTTGAAATTGAAAAAGACGAAAAGCTTGACTTGCATACTGAGATAAATAACGAATATTTTCAGCGCATTGAGGCAATAAACTACACTATTAATCATGATGATGGACAAAATATTCAAGATATTGATAAAGCAGATATAATTTTGGTTGGAGTTTCACGTACATCAAAATCTCCCACCAGTACGTATTTAGCTTACCGAGGCTATAAAGTTGCAAATATTCCTTTTGTTAGTGGAGTACCCTTTTATGTTGACTTGGCAAAATTAAAAAATAAACTAACGATAGGGGTAACAATAGACGTAAGTAGGCTAATAGAAATACGCAAAAATAGACTTACTTCAATTAACAACGAAGATAATAATATATATGCTAACCCTGAGAAAGTAGAAAAGGAAATTAAAGAAGCGGAGGAGCTCTTTAAACAGAATAACTGGCCAATTATCGATGTCACGCAAAAGTCGATCGAAGAAGTATCAGCAACAATTATACAATATTTTAATAAAATGTTATCAATTGACTAACTCTTGATAAGTGATTATAATGTAAAGTAATTTAATTCTTACTATAGATATGAAAGTCAAAGGGTCGCTAAAATCTCATCGTAACAGAGATAAAAATTGTAAAGTTGTGAAAAGGGGTGGTAAGATTTACATTATAAATAAGGTAAGGCCAAGGTGTAAAGCGCGTCAAGGTTCTTAGCTTTTTGTTCACCTTTTCATGTTATATATTTTTTATATGTGAAAGTACGGTGCTTATATCTAAGAAGAAGCAAAAGTTACTGTGTTTAAGCGCAGCCTTACTCATTTCTTCCCTTACATTATATTTCAGCATTAGCACAATTACAGGTAAACGTGGCTTATTGACGTTAATCGATTTAAAAAAAGAAATCGAGTACAATAAACTTTTGCTAAAGGATGTCTCTTCTGAAAAGGAAAAGTTGGACAACAAAGTATTTGGCTTATATGAAAAAAGCTTAGATTTAGATCTGCTTGATGAGCAAGCAAAAAATGCTTTAGGTTATGTGAACCCTAATGAACTTATGGTTGTTCTTGACGCGGAATAGCAGTAGAGATCTCCCTACGTCATACCGCCGCGGCGCTAACACGTAGCGGGATGACGGTTTTTCAAATTGTCGGTAAATCTAAGTCAGTTTAGCTATATTGTCTCTCACACCGCTTAGCTGAACAGACAATGGCGTCAACTTAAGGAAAAATGTCAGAGATTGTGTATAAAATTTCTCTCTAAAATTTTTACCATTAAATTACCCAAAAGCTGCATGACCTTACCCAGAAAAAGTGGAGAGAAAGAAAAGAGTTTTTTTGGGTAAAATAAAATTTTGGAGGATTA
>NZ_JAPQLG010000183.1:0-10990 GCF_028982005.1 Wolbachia endosymbiont of Drosophila bocki
AGATATACCTCTTTCTTAACTATGCTTATTTTACCTCATATTTTCGAGATCCTTAACAGGTTCTTAGATTTAACTACTAACGAAGAAATAAAAACTCTATTGCAACCAGCAGAAAAATCTGATGATGGTTCAGCGGGTGGATCATCGACAGATAGTGAAGGGGGTCAAGAGGAAGAGGAGGAGGAGGATTCAAATCAATCACAGAGAGAGCAAGACATCAATGGAGAAAAAGGAGCTGATGTACAAGACAAAGGTGTAAATCCTGTTGCTCCCACAGAACCTGCACAAACAGAAGAACAGCCGGGCTCTTTTTTTGGTAGTTTGTTTAGTATACTTATGAAGCCTTTTTCATTAGTTGCATCATTTTTTGGTGGTTTTTTTTCATGGTTGTTTGGGTCTGACACTGATGAATCTACATCACAAACCGATGCTGATGTTTCTTTACTTAAACCATCAAACGTAAAAAAGACTGATGAATCTGATATTCCCTTACCCACATCCAATCCATTAGACAAAGAAAATAACAATAATTATGATGCAATGAAAAGCCATGATGGGGTTATAGAGTAACGCAAGAGGTCTACTGAATATAAACCAGTTTCTCACACACACATTTTACTACGTGATCAGCACTGATATTAAAATGCTCATAGAGTGTTTTATAAGGTGCTGATTCTCCGAAGCTTTTCATGCCAATAAATATACCGTTTGAACCTATGTATTTATGCCAACCCATTTCACTTCCGGCTTCAATTGCAACTTTAATGCTGTCATTATTTAATATTGCCGCTTTATATTCATCGCTTTGCTCGTCAAAAAGCCTCCAGCATGGCATAGAAACAATCCTTATACCTATACCCTTTTCCTGCAATTTCTCCCTTGCTTCAACTGCAATTTCAACCTCGGACCCCGTAGCAAATATCGTCACTTTTAATTCTTTTGAGCATTCACACAAAATATATGCACCAAACTTTGATAAATTAGCAGATTGATCGATATCAGAGTAGAACTTGCGCATGTAACTTACGTTTTGCCTTGAGAGCGCAAACAGTGCTGGAGATTCTTTCTTTTCGAGTGCAATGCTAACACACTCCAGAGTTTCAACTGCATCGGCTGGCCTAAAAACATATAGATTTGGTATAGCACGCAAAGAGGCTAAATGCTCTATTGGCTGATGAGTTGGGCCATCTTCTCCCACTCCAATTGAGTCGTGAGTCATGACATACATAACCTGCTGCTTCATCAGAGCTGAAAGACGTATAGCAGGACGACAATAGTCGGAAAACACCAAAAAAGTGCCGCCATAAGGAAGAATCGCGCCGTGAAGTGCCATACCATTCATACATGCTGCCATAGCGTGCTCTCTCACTCCATAGTGGACATAAGAGCCACTATAATTATTGCTATTTATTACCTGCATGTGCTTATATTTAGTGCAATTTGACCCAGTAAGATCAGCAGAACCGCCGATTAATTCCGGCATAGACTCAGTTAAAAATTCCATTACTCTGCCGAAAGAAGATCGAGTAGCTTCGTTTGGCATTAGCTCACATATTTGTTTCTTCAGGTCAGCTAAAACACCAGCGATATTATCTGGTAGATGTTTATCTAACCGTCTTTGAAGTTCTGCATGATACCCTGTCATCCCAGCATTCTCTTCTGTCATCCCAGTACTCTCTCTTGTCATCCCAGTGCTTGACACTGGGATCCATTCTTTTTCTTCTTTCCTGGTCACGCGCTGGAATGACATCGTGTAGTTTTGTTTTGCTCTCTCAACAGTTTTCTTCCAGGCATTTTTCACATCTTCTGGTACATGGAATGGTTCATAATTCCAGTTTAATTTCTCTCTCATCTGTTTTATGTCTTCCTCCGAAAAGGCACCACTGTGAGCAGAGGATGTGCCAGCACGGCTTGAAAATTTTCCGATAATAGTTTTGCAGCAGATCATTGTAGGTTTACCAGACTTTTTTGCTTGCTCTATTGCAAAGGATATGGCATCAAAATCGTGGCCATCAATTTTGTCAACATTCCATCCATACGCTAAGAAGCGTTTCTCTACATCATCAGAGCAGGAAAGGCAAGTAGCGCCATCTATAGAGATATCATTATCATCAAAAAGAGCTATGAGCTTATTCAATTTAAGATGCCCAGCAAGTGATGCTACCTCATGGCTTATTCCTTCCATAAGACAGCCATCCCCTAGCATCACGTAAGTGTAGTGATTGATTCTGAATTGCTTTTTAAGGATTGATTCAGCAAGTGCCATGCCAACAGCAGCGGCAAACCCCTGACCGAGCGGGCCTGTTGTTGCCTCTACCCCGGAAGTCAAGCCGAACTCTGGATGACCTGGGGTCTTGGATCCCATTTGCCTGAAGTTTTTTAGCTCATCTATGCTAATATAACCCGTCAAATATAATATTGAATATAGTAACATTGACCCATGGCCGTTTGATAAAACAAAGCGATCTCTATTGAACCATTTAGAATCATCAGGATTATGATTCAGATATTTAGCAAACAAAACAGTTGCAACATCTGCCATGCCAAGTGGCATACCTGGGTGTCCAGAGTTTGCTTTTTGTACTGCATCAATTGATAAAAAACGGATGGCGTTTGCCATAGATTTTAAATGTGAATGATTCATGTGTTAATAGAAAAACTTAAAAATGAAGTATAAAAGATTATATCAGCAAAAACAAGTTGACACTGAGTGCTAAAATCCTTAATAATCTAAAGTTAAATCGTGAGAGTTTTTATATGACAACTGTTATCACTAGAAAGTATAGGATTAGCCGTAGACTTGGTGTAAATTTATGGGGTAGGGCTAAAGACCCAGTAAACAAAAGGAAATACCCTCCAGGTCAGCGTGGTGTTCTTGGATTCAAGAAGTTATCCGACTTTGGTAAGCAGTTTGCTGCGCATAAGAAATTTAAGTTTTACTATGCGATTTCAAGTAAGCAGCTCAGACGTACATTTTTAGATGCTTATAACAGAAAGGGTTATACGGCTGATAATTTTATCGGTATCTTAGAATCGAGATTAAGTTCTGTTTTATACCACTCTGGTCTTGTTCCAACGATTTACTCAGCAAAGCAGCTCATATCTCACAAGCACGTTACGGTTAATGATAAGGTGGTTAACATATCGAGTTATCGAGTGAAGCCAGGTGATATAATAAAAATAAGAGAAAGGGCAGCAAAAATCCCTGTAGTAGTAGAGGCTGAACAAAAACAAGAGCGCAAGGCTCCGGATTATTTAGAAGCAGATAGTAAAGAGCATTCAGTGAAGTATTTGAGGTCACCTCAATATTCTGAGGTTCCTTATTCAGCAGACATGGAAGTCAATTTAGTAGTAGAGTTTTACTCTAGATAGATAAAAAAAGCCCGTGTGGCGGAATCGGTAGACGCAGCGGACTTAAAATCCGTGGGTTTTGCGACCTTGGGAGTTCAAGTCTCCCCATGGGCACCAATTTAACTTAGCAGATAAATACAAAAAAGTATGAAATGGCTTGATATAGAAGATATTGTGGAAGCTCTGGAGGAAAAATTTCCAAATGAGAATATAATTAGTATCAGATTCACTGAGCTTAAAAAAAAGGTCTTGAGTTTAGAGGAATTTGATGATGATGAAAAACGCTGTAACGAAAAAATACTCGAAGCTATTCAAGCAGCTTGGATTGAGGAAAGATTAACCGCATAGCAATGAACCATACGCAAACGTGATTTCTATTACAATTTGCATATTGATTATGCTATTTTTTGGATCTAGCCTGGCAAGTTAATAATAATTTAACTAATTACAATTAAAACAGCTATAAGGTTAATTATGAGGCAAAGATGACAGCACAAAATTTGGTAAATGGAACGATCTTGGCAAGTGCTACGTTGAGATAAGTTTTGCATAAAAATACTGCTTTTACGGTGTGAGGCCAGAGGGTAGAGCCTTTGTAAAGCAGTTAGAAGGTTGTCATCTAAGTAGCGTGACCAGAGCTAGATTCCGCGAACACGCCGCGGAATGACGACTATGCAATATGCGTTGCGGAGTGACGATTATGGTCGTACCGTCACGGTATCTCACAAACATGTAGCAGTAATGACAAAATCTCAAGTTATATGTATACTTTTATATTATCTACCTACTAAAAAAACAGAAAAATGCTCAAACGTAGCGGTCCAAAAAAATTAAAGTCTATAATTGAAAATTATGCATTAAAATGCATGAAAAATAAGATTAGCAAAAATGAAATACGTCTGATTTTAAACTGGCAAAATATAGTAGGGAAAGAAATAGCAGAGTGTACAAAACCAAAAAAGATCTCATATGCACAGAATATAAATTCTGGTGTGTTGCATCTGGTAGTAACAAATGGCAGTAAAGCATTGGAAATTCAGCATGTGATTTCTCTTATAATAGAAAAAATTACGATATTTTTTGGCTATAAAGCAGTATATGGTATAAAAATTAAGCAAGAGAGTATTGACTATTTGACTATATAAGGTAATCTAAGTACATAGAATAATTTGGTATATTGAAGTGAGTAGAGTTTGTGAATTAACAAATAGAAAAAAATCTTTTGGTAGTAAGGTATCACATTCAAATCGTAAAACAAAGCGTACCTTTCTTTTAAATTTACATAAGGTTACGTTGACAAGTGATATATTGAATAAAAAGTTTAGATTTCGTGTAGCAACAAGAACTTTGAGAACTATAGATTACAAAGGTGATTTGGATGCTTTTTTGCTCAACACAAGAACGATTAAACTAAGTGAGAAAGCGCAGAAGATAAAAAGAAAGTTGAAAAAAGTTTTAGTAAAGCAAGAGGTAGAGTTAGCCGTTTCAGATGCATAGTAAGCCTCCATGGCTTAGAGCAAAAGCTCCGACCGGTGAAGTATTCAATGAAACCTTGAACATCGTTAAACTGCATAACTTACATACGGTATGTGAAGAAGCTGCATGTCCAAATATTGGTGAATGTTGGAATAAACGTCATGCTACTGTGATGATTCTCGGTTCTGTTTGCACTCGTGCTTGTGCATTTTGCGGCGTTGCAACTGGCATTCCTGATAAACTAGACCCTCATGAACCAGAAAATTTAGCAAAAGCAATAAAAAAGTTAAACTTAAAACATGTTGTCATTACTTCTGTTGATCGTGATGATTTACCAGATGGTGGCGCAAATCAGTTTATACAGTGCATAGAAGAAATTAGAAAGATAACTTCAGAAACAACAATAGAGATTTTAACTCCTGATTTTTTAAATAAGAAAGGAGCATTTGAAGCAATTGCTGTTGCATCACCTGATGTCTATAACCACAATATTGAAACAGTGCCGAGATTGTATGCAAAAATAAGACCACGAGCTCGCTATTTTCATTCACTATATTTGTTGAAGATGGTAAAGCAGATTAATCCTAAAGTTTTCACAAAGTCAGGGCTTATGGTTGGTCTTGGAGAAACAAAAGAGGAAATACTTCAGGTTATGGACGATTTGCGCAGTGCTGAGGTTGATTTTATTACAATTGGTCAATATCTACAACCAACTCCAAAACATGCAAAACTTGATAGGTATGTTACCCCAGAAGAGTTTGAGCATTATAAATATATTGCTTACTCCAAAGGTTTCTTAGTGGTTGCATCAAGCCCACTGACTAGGTCATCATACCACGCTGAAGAAGATTTTAACAGGCTCAAGGCCTGTCGTTGACATTTGTGTTAATTCAAATTAATTTTTACTAATTATAAAGGAGTTGAGCGACTTTACGTAATGTCTACTATAAAAATCAAGAAGAAATCACAATTAGTTAAAGAGGTATTCGATTCCGTGGCAAGTCGCTACGACACCATGAATGATATAATGAGCCTCGGAATGCACAGATTATGGAAAGATAAGATGGTAAATAGTGTGCATTTTACAAAAAACTCTAAGGTTTTAGATGTTGCTGGAGGAACTGGAGATATAGCAATAAGAATAGTAAGAAAAGAGCCAAGTGCTAAGGTTACAGTATGCGATATAAATCAAAACATGCTAAACAGAGGACGTGATAAAGCTATAAATTCAAACCAAATTAATTTTGATTGGGTATGTGCAAGTGCAGAAAGTTTACCATTTGAAGACTCCGAATTTGATTATTGCACAATAGCTTTTGGCATTCGAAATGTTTCTGACCGCAAGAAGGCTTTAAATGAGGCGCACAGGGTATTAAAACCACATGGGAAATTTATCTGCTTAGAATTTGCCCCTATGCACTATCAAAATGAGATATTTACCAAACTTTATGACTTATATTCGTTTAAAGTAATTCCTAAAATTGGCAGCATAGTTGCTAAAGACAAGAGTTCTTATGAATATTTAGTGAAGAGCATCAGAGAATTTCCAACTCAGGCTGATTTTAAAATGGAAATTGAAGAGGTAGGCTTTAAGAATGTTGAGTTTCATAATATGAGCTATGGAATAGTGGCATTACACATTGGAACAAAATGAATATTAAACTCTGGTATAGAACGCTGGATTATTATCTCATCCTTCCAGTGTTTTTTTTGCTCACTATAAGCTTCATTCTTGTTTATTCAGCAAGCCCTGTAATTGCGCAGCGTCTTTCTTTACCACAAGATTATTTTATACGGCGTCACACAATTTATATAGTCCTGTCACTAATTACCTTGGTGACATTTTCTTTTCTCAACACAAGAACTATACTTAACCTCTCATTCGCAGGTTTCGCTTTATTTACTATTCTAGTAGCAACTGCGATAATACTTGGTATAGAGGTAAAAGGTGCGAAACGATGGTTACATATTGTCAAAATTTCAGTTCAACCATCTGAGTTCGTAAGGCCATTTTTTTCTGTTGTTATAGCTAGTATCTTGGCCAGCGAAATGAAGTTTAAAATACACATATCAATCATAATATTTCTGTTAGTTTTTGTGTTGTTACTTTTGCAACCTGATTTCAGTATGTCTATGCTTTTAACATATTCTTTTATTGGTCAAATGTTTATTGCATGTATACCACTTTTATACTTTCTATGCATAATAGGAATGGCCACAACTGGAACTACAATAGCTTACTTATGCCTCCCACATATAAAGCAAAGGATTTACAATTTTGTCTTTTTTACGCAACGCGATAACTTTCAAGTCACAAAATCATTAGAAGCATTCAAAAGAGGTCAATTAACTGGAGTTGGACCTGGTGAAGGTAGCGTAAAAGCCTCTCTTCCTGATTGTCATACAGATTTTGTGTTTTCTGTTTTAGCAGAAGAATTTGGTTTGATTACGTGCTTAGCCACATTGATGTTATTTGGTATCATTTCCGCCCGCTTGCTTTACGTTGCATATAGGGAAAATGAATTATTTAATCTGTTAGTGATTCTCGGTATCTCAATGCAATTCATCACACAATTCATAATAAACATAGGGGTAACATTGAGTGTTTTTCCTACCACCGGCATAACCCTGCCGTTACTTAGCTATGGTGGTTCTTCTCTTTTATCTTCGAGCATCGCACTTGGCACAATGCTGTCTTTCAGTAGAAACCAAGCTATCGCATTAAAGTTTCGTGAGCGTGTTATGCTTGGAAGGTATATGGACTAAACTTGTACCGCTCACAACTATTATTGGTATCCCTCCAAAATGGGTATCTGTTCAGATGAGTGGCAAAATAAGGTAGACGAGAAAAGCAACTATAGGAACAAATGGGTGTCATGCAAGTAGCTGACACTGGTATCCAGTCCTTTTGCACAGTTCCATCAAAAACGTTGTAAAGCGCTTTCGTGTTTACCAACTTAGTGCCCAATCTGGATCCCAGACTGGGATGACAAAAAAAGGAGCACTGGAATTTTTGTTTCAGCATTAGCCATGCACCTGAACAGATACCAGAAAATATTCCACTGACATGCTGAACAACAAATACATCACTATGTCGTTTATCGCAAAAACTTATATTTTTCGTAACCATTCACACTTAATTCTGCAATTCTTTGATCTCACTCATAGAAAGACCAGTAGTTTGAGCTATAATATTAAAAGAAACACCTGCTTTAAGTAGATTCTTTGCGACTTCAATTTCCCTCTCTTTTCTACCTTCCTCTTTAGCAAGATCAAGTCTGTATTCAAGAATGGCTTCTTCTTTGCGCAGATCCATTATTCTTTCTTCATAAGCTACTAGATCTTTTTCATTCCAGTGAAACTTATCTAATTCATCATATGCTAGCTTTATTATTGGTGATTTTTCCGCAATTTTTCTGAGATCTTCGTCCGTTGTTTCATCTGCATATTTGAAAAAAAATAGCCAACGGTCTACTACACTTTCTAGTTATTCTTCTCTACTCTTAGGAAATTTTGGCAGCTCTATGAAGATAAATTGAAAATCTTTTAAGTCATGCTCATTGGTTTTTTCATCTCTGATGGTATGGCTAGATATATAGTCAAGCTTATCAGGGAATAAGGTACAATTTGAAATCGCGATAAAGAAAATCTTCTTTAAATCAACGTATTTACCAGATTTATCAGCTTGTCTTGAGTAAGCCTTAGCAGCATAAAGTTGTGCGCGTTTTTCAAAGCCTTTATCACGAGTGAGCTGCATCTCAATTATATACCTGTTCCCACTAGAATCCCTGCAAAGAACATCAACAATGCTTTGTTTATCAGAAGCAATTTCAGGGTCCATAATGGTGCTTAAGAATTCTACTTCTTGTATAGTGTTGACTTCAGTACATCCTAAAATATCGTTTAAAAAATGGATAAGAATATTCTTATTTTTTTCAGTGCCAAAGATTTTCTTAAATGTTAAATCTAACTTTGGATCGAGAAATTTAGAAAGAGCCACAGTAAAAATACTGAGAAAAGATTAATAATTATACACTATTATTAACAACTATTCAACCATATTTTTAAGTATAGTTATACCGCCGCGGCGCTAACACGTAGCGGGATGACGATTGTCGTTTAGCCATAAATACTTAAGAAATTTACCAAACGAAAAAAAAGGCAAAAGAAGCCCTAGTCATTGTCTATTTTCAGTATTGGCGTTTTTTAAGTCTTAAACACTGCAATTTAGCTGCTTTTAAATGCAACTCACCTTAGTTTAAATGTTTAAGAAATTTACTAAGCAGAAAAAAAGGCAAAAGAAACCCCGTGTTAGCTAGTTGTCACTCTCTAATCCTGCAAATTGGCGTACTATACTGTCTTAAACGACTTATAAGCGCGTTTCAGCTTATATAGGTAAAAACCTAGAAATGTTGTGAAGACATAAGGTGCACATAGTGCAAAAAATTAAAAATAAGACGCCAACTACGTTGTTTTCTTGCTGTTTAATCTGCACAGATGAAGATAACTGAATACCCTCAATACCATGATAAGAGGACTGGCGGAGTTTGTCAAGCAAGTTTTTCGTTTCTGCGGGCTACTACCCTTTCTTGGTGGACTAAAATCACAACAGCTGCAGAACCTAAATTGCTTCATACTACACCTTTCCCCTTTCCCCTGAAACTAAAATCTATATACTTAACTTTAGAAACTTTAAAATAAGATGCGATCTAATATTAGGCAGTTATTTTACTATATAAAGCCTAATCTATCCTATTTTGTCATAGCTTTTATTGCAGTTTTATTTTCAGCCTTAACGATCCTCCTCTTTGGCAGAGGCTTAAGCAATATAATTGATTCTGGCACAGAGCACGATTTTACTACCAAACTATTAGTTGCAATACTTATAGTTTTAGCCATTTCTCTCACTGCATTTACTCGGTTATATTTCATTGGCATTGGCAGCGAGAAAGTTATCGCAAGAATCAGATATGACTTATATAGCAGTATCACTAACTTGCAACCAAGTTTCTTTGAGAACACAGGCGTACAAGATGTTATCTCAGCGTTAATTACTGATACCTCTGTGCTGCAATCAATAATAAACAGCAGCTTACTAACCATATTACGAAATTTTGTGATTCTGATTGGCAGTGTTGCTATGTTATTATATACAAATATACAACTAACTGCGTATGCAGCCGCAATAATACCTATACTACTCATTATCATGACCTCACTTGGAAAAAAAGTGCGTAGCTATGCACGCTTTGCTCAGGATAAATTAAGTGAGCTTGCGTCATTTAGTGAGGAAAATTTTAGATCCATAGTGACTATCAAATCGTTTGTACTCGAGGAAAACGAAAAAATCCGTTTTAAGGAACATTTAAACTCAGTATCAAAATCATACGTAAAATTAGTACTCTTGCGTGCTATTTTAGTAACTCTAGTTATCACGTGTGTGATAGGTTCACTAGTTGTTTTGCTCTTTTTTGGTATTAAAGAAGTCTTAAGCAATAATATAACTATTGGAGAACTCTCCTCATTTGTGTTTTATTCAGCGCTCGCAGCAGGAGCTATAAATAATTTGAGCGATAATATCAGTGATTTACAACGAGGTCTTGGAATAGTAGAGCGTTTATTTGAATTTAAAAATATGAAAAGCTCTATAGCAGATCCCGATGATCCTATAAAAATTTGTAGTGTTCAAAAGGGAATCTCGTTTAATGGCGTAACATTTTTTTATGAATCTCAGTCTGATAAGCCAGCGTTAAATAACGTATCATTTTCTATAGAAGCAGGTCAAGCAGTATCAATTGTTGGACCATCTGGCAGTGGTAAAAGCACCATTTTAAAGCTTCTGCTCCGTTTTCATGATCCAAACAAAGGTAGCATTACTATCGATGGGCACAATATTAAGTCAATTGCGCTAAATGACCTCAGATCGTTGTTTGGCTTAGTGCCACAAGATCACATGATATTTTCTTGCTCAATAATGGAAAATATACTATATGGCAAACCAGGTGCCGAATATGAGGAAGTGAAGCAAGCAGCCATCAGCGCTTATGCGATGGAATTTATTGATAAGCTGCCTGACAAATTTGATACATTTGTAGGAAAAAGAGGATTAAAACTTTCTGAAGGACAAAAACAACGTATTGTAATAGCAAGGGCCATACTCAAC
>NZ_JAPQLG010000184.1:0-2177 GCF_028982005.1 Wolbachia endosymbiont of Drosophila bocki
TATGTGTTTATGGCTATAGCAGGCCAGTAGCATATTACGGTCTGTTCGGATTATTGTAAAAAGAGCTATATTATTCATAAAAAAGTTGATCTACCAAAAATCAAGCCTTATGTAGTGGAATATCAATGGCTATTGTCGGAGATGCGGAAAAAAAGAAGTAGCAAGTTACCAAAAGGTGTTATGCCAGATACATTTGGTCCAAGAGTTGTTTTGTGAAGTTGACAGAGTCAAGGAGAATGAAAGTTTTAAAAAATAGCATATTTTTTAATTATAAAAATTTGATATTAACTGTTGTTGGTTGATTGAGTAAAAACCAGTGAATGGTCACGTTAAAACATATTTTTAAATTTCTGCCAAAATCCTGGTTTATTATCATTAACCTTTGTAAATGTTATATTTAAACTGTATTTCGGATCATTTGGCACGTCGTATTTTATGCTAAATGTTGAAACTTTATCGTTGTTGTAAATATGTACATCATCATATGATAGCTTTGTTGTGTAACACTTTACATACTTCTGCTTATCATGCACTAAATCACCTGACTCCCTTTCTAGTTCCACAAATTTCGTTTTTTTCTGACATTCCTTCATTTTTATTAAATCCTTATCTGGTGATATTGAAACTGGCAACGTATTTCCAGCATATTCTTTAGCTAAAAGTTCACTTTGAGGATACATTTTTATTTCCCTGCCAAAATGTGAGTCTATGAAATTATTACTCCAAAATTTATCGCCAGAATGCACGTACTCATCAGTAGCATACGGCACCCCACCATAATTGCATTGAACTTTGTAATCTCCAACACCGTTGTTTTGAAAAAAATCATGAATAGCAGTGTAGCCACCGGCAGCATCATTTATATAATCCATTACTTTATTCCTTAAATTTTTAGTTCATTATATCATAATCATTATGCCAATCAATCAAAAAAGCTCTCCCTTGCTGTTTTTAAAACTGATTTTGAGCAAGCGCTCTCGATTAGTTGGGAGCGTATTTGTAAGATTGTGACATTCGTGCCTCCCAGTTTTTCACATACTGCTGAATCAATTCAGGATAATCTGTAATAATTAATAAATTTTCAGCATTTCCTTTTTTAGCTGTCTTACTAAGGTTAAATGACCCTGTGATGACTTTTTGATTGTCAACAATCATTATCTTATTATGAGCAATCTTTGGCTTATCATCGATCCAAATTGGTACTCCACCTGAAAATAATTCATTTATAACACTATATTTTGAGTAGAGTTGCGATTTATCTAAGATGACTTTAACATCAACACCGCGTTCTTTAGCATTTATCAAAGATTTTGCAACTGTTCCAAGAGTAAATGTATATTCTTGAACTAAGATAGATTTTTTAGACTGATCTATTACGTTGATTATCGGTACAGCACAATCTTCTCCAGGTGAAAAGCAAACCGTAGCTTTTGGGCAGGGCGAAAATATAAAACCCGCATAGTAATACAGAGAAAAACACATTAACAAGAATAAAAAGTGAAAAAGCCTCACAACAACCCACCCCCGGATATACGGCGATAGGCTACATTATAATTTAATCACCTGTCAATAGACTTCTTGCATAGTTTTTGGCAACAACCGTTAGAAACGAAAAAACTTACTTGACAAACTCCGCCAGCCCCCTTATCACGAAACCGAAGGCATTCAGTTATCTTCATCTGTGCAGATTAAACAGCAAGAAAACAACGTAGTTGGCGTCTTATTTTTGATTTTTTGCACTATGTGCACCTTATGTCTTCACAATATTTCTAGGTTTTTACCTACACAAGCTGAAACGCGCTTATAAGTCGTTTAAGACAGTATAGTACGCCAATTTGCAGGATTAGGGAGTGACAACTAGCTAACACGGGGTTTCTTTTGCCTTTTTTTCTGCTTAGTAAATTTCTTAAACATTTAAACTAAGGTGGGTTGCATTTAAAAGCAGCTAAATTGCAGTGTTTAAGACTTAAAAAATGCCAATGTTCTAAAATAGATATTAGCTGGGGCTTCTTTTGCCTTTTTTTTCGCTTGGTAAATTTCTTAATGTTTATAGCTAACATGAAGCTAAGTACGAACTTTGTTAAATACAACAAATGGTGTCATCCCTGTGCTCCTTTTTTTGTCATCCGAGTAGCTGACACTGGGATCTATTTTGCATGTAACTCCAATTGTGTTTT
>NZ_JAPQLG010000185.1:0-7893 GCF_028982005.1 Wolbachia endosymbiont of Drosophila bocki
TATGTGTTTATGGCTATAGCAGGCCAGTAGCATATTACGGTCTGTTCGGATTATTGTAAAAAGAGCTATAACTATTGGTATATCTGTATCCATTGCATTAGTACCTGTTTGCATTGCGTACGTAATGTCAAAAACTAACACTAAAATGGAAGAAACAGAGAGTTTTGTGCAGAAAGTTGGCCAGAATATATAGGTCAAGATGCAACTTTATTTTTAATAACCTCAACATCGCTAAATTCAAAAGTTTGGTTGCCTATAATTTGAAATTTCTCATTTCCCTTTCCTGCAACTAGCAGAATCATACCCTCGTTATAGGCAATATCTACGCCTTTCTCTATAGCTTCTCTCCTACCTCCTATCTCCAGTGCATCAGGGCAATGTAGCAAAATATCGTGGCGAATTTTTGCCGGATCTTCATCACGCGGATTATCATCTGTAATTATTACTTTATCTGCATACATTTGTGCTATTTTGCCCATTTCTGAACGTTTCGTCTGATCGCGATTTCCACCGCATCCAAAAACTAGAATTATTTTTTTGTTGATATGCCATTTTAAAGACAATAGGGCTTGTTTAAGCGCACTTGGAGTATGAGCGTAATCCACGAATGCAAAAGGTTTCACTTTTTCCATTCTTCCTGATGGAGAAATGAGTTTTTCTACGCATATTTCTCTGTAATTTAATCCAGATATACCGATTGCACATAGCAGATTATATGCTTGAAATTTTCCTAAAACTGGGAAAAATGTATTGTAAATTTGGTTATCAATTTTTACTGTAAGATGTTGACCATTAGGGGTTGGTGTTTGCTCTAATAAAGTAATATCAGAGCCTTTTTTTCCATAAGTCACAACTTTATTACTGCGTTTTTCAGCTATTTTAAGCAATGCGCCGTATTCATCTATATCCGCATTTAAAATCGCTGTTTTTCCTTCTGGTAATACTTCGTAAAATAACCTTTTTTTGGTTTCTAAATATCCACCAAGACTTTTATGGTAATCTAAATGATCTTGCGAGAAATTAGTAAAAGCTGCAGCACTCAACTTTAATCCATGGATTCTGTATTGATCAATCCCATGACTTGATGATTCCAACACTAAGTGTTCTACACTTATACCACGCAATGTTGCGTAAAGGTCTTCTGCACCTGGAGTGGTAAGGCTGTTGCTATTACCTTTTCTGCCATTATTGATGCATGTTCCAAGTGTTCCAATAGACGCAGCATTATAGCCAGAGTTTTGCCAGATCTGGCGGCAAAATTCTACTACTGAAGTTTTACCATTTGTACCAGTTACAGCAGCAACATATTTGGGCTGTTTGAATTGATAAAACCTGCTGACTATTTCGCTGTATATTTCTTGAGGGTTTAGGTGTTCAAGCACTGCAAAACCCGGAGTACTTGTCATGCAAGTAGCTGACACTGGAATCCAGTTTTTATTATACAATTGCTTAGTGTGTTCATTTACAATTAAATTTTCTGGATCCAAGTAGTCAAGCACTGGGATGACATCTTTCTTGGCCCCTTGTATCACAACGTCTACACAGTTGTGTACGTAACACTGTGATTCAGTAGGAAGGATATGGATTCCAGTATCGCATGTTGCGTATTCTTTACTCCTTTCTGACATACAAACAAAAAGATAACCTTCCTTGACTCTCTTGGGATTACATGTAACGCCCTTGATTTCAATATCAAAGTTAACATCAATAATGTTATGCAGTAATTCTCTCAGTTTCATCTGCCAGCTTTGATATTCAAACATGGCAGTCTTGCTAGTGCAGCATTTAAATCAGAGATCAAATCTTCAGAATCTTCTAGTCCACAAAATATCCGCATGAAACTTCCACCATAATCTGAATTCATTACAGATCTTGACATAGATCTACGATCTATTGGTAATATCAAACTGTCACACCCTCCCCAAGAAGCACCAATACTAAAAATTTTCATATGATCAACCATGCAGCTTAGTTCTTCACATGAATATTCTCTATCCAGTATTATACTAAATACGCTACTTGCTCCTTTGAAGTAACCTTTCCATAATTCGCGTTGAGGATGGGAGGGAAGTGCTGGATACAAAACTTTTTTGATTTTTGAATGTTTTTCTAGCCACTTTGCCACTTCCATTGCTGTATTTTGGTGCCTTGCCATACGTGCATGCAGTGTTCTTAGTCCCCTATGTGCAAGGTAGCAGTCGTGCGATTGAATGGTTACTCCATAATTTTTATAGCTCTCATAAAGCAATTTAAAAGTTTCACCTTCAGCAACCATAGCTCCCATCACTAAATCTGAGTGACCGGCTAGATACTTTGTCACCGCATATAGTGCAACATCAACTCCATAATCAAGCGGCTTAAATAACAAAGGAGTGGCCCATGAATTGTCACAAACGGTTACAATTCCACGTTCTTTAGCAACTTTTACTATATGCTCTATATTCGAAATCTCAAACGTTACAGAACCAGGAGTCTCGATCATTATCAATGAAGTATTACTCTGAATTAAATCAGCTATATCCTGTGTTGGATCATAAAAAGTTACTTCTGTTCCTCTTTTTGGTAGCTCATTTTCTGCAAACCTCCTAAGCCTATAATAACTATTATCTTGAATTAAAACGTGCGAGCCTGCTTTAGCGAAAGTTAGAATAGCAAAAGTAAGTGCAAATAGTCCGGAAGGATAAATAAGCGCTTGTCCACTCCCTTCAATTTCAGCCAGTGCATTTGAAAGATAATGAACAGTAGGAGTACCAACATTACTGTAGCTATAATCCCTTGCAACACCATCGTTGATTACATCGTATATACTTTCTCCATTTGCTGCATTTAAGTAGTCCTTGTAAGTAGGGAATAATATGGTAGAAGAATGATAAACTGGCGGGTTCATGGAACCTTTATAGTCATTAAATTTTCTTCCTGCTTTAACTAATATAGACTCTTCCTTCACATTTTTATTATTTATTTTTTAAATTGTACTCATCTTGCGTATATAAGTGAAGAGAAATTGCATGTATTAGCTCTATCTCACCCTTCAATAACTCATAAATCAACTTGTGTCTTTTTAGAACGCTCATTCCAATAAAGCCGTCAGATATTAATATTAATTTAATGTGCGAAGGTAATGTTGAAGATGAAGCAAAATAATGATCAGCATGCTTTGCTGATTCATCGATAATGTTGATATCAATTACATCTATCGAATCGCGTATCTTTTCTTCTATTGCTTTAATAATATCCATAATGGTTTCTTTAAGCAACAATATGCTCCTCTTGTCATCCCAGTATCAGCTACTCGGATGACAATCGCAATTACTTATTCTCTTCTTTATTATCTATGTCTTGATAATCAGAATCTACTACTTTTTCCTCTTTATCATTTGGATTTCCTTCTGATGAAAAGCCATTTTCAGCACTATTTTGTTGAGATGCTTGATACATAGCTTCTCCAAGTTTCATAGATAATTGAGAAAGATTAGTGACTTTCTGCTGTATTGAATCAGCGTCATCAATGTTATCAGATTTACTAACTTCTTTTAATTCGTTAACTGCATTTTCAATAGCAGATCTATCTTCTGGTGAAACTTTATCACCATACTCTGTCAGAGACTTTTCTATAGAATGGACTAAGCTATCCGCTTGATTCTTCACTTCAATAAACTTTTTGCGCTTTTCATCTTCTTGCGCTTTTTCTTCAGCTTCTTTTACCATGCGATTTATTTCACCATCAGATAAACCACCTGAAGATTGAATGCGTATTTTTTGCTCTTTTCCAGTAGCTTTATCTTTTGCAGAAACGTGTGCTATTCCATTTGCATCTATATCAAATGTCACTTCAATTTGTGGCCTTCCGCGCGGAGCAGGAGGTATCCCTTCCAAACTAAACTGACCGAGTAGCTTATTATCAACTGCCAGTTTTCTTTCACCCTGATGCACCTTAATTGTAACAGCTGTTTGGTTATCTTCTGCAGTTGAAAACACCTGAGATTTTTTAGTAGGAATTGTAGTATTACGCTCAATAAGCGGAGTGAATACTCCTCCTAGAGTTTCAATACCAAGAGAAAGTGGGGTCACATCAAGTAGTAACACATCTCTTACATCACCTTGAATGATCCCCGCCTGTATTGCAGCTCCAATTGCTACAACTTCATCAGGGTTAACTCCTCTATGTGGATCTTTGCCAAAGAATTCTTTAGCTTTCTCTATGACTTTTGGCATACGAGTCATGCCACCAACAAGAACCACTTCGCCAATTTGACTAGCAGATAAACCAGCATCCTCAAGAGCTTTTTTACAAGGAGCCATAGTTCTTTCGATTAAATCATTCACTAAGCTTTCAAGTTTTGCTCTCGTTAATTTCATATTTAAGTGTTTTGGACCACTTGCATCAGCTGTAATAAACGGTAGATTTATTTCCGTTTCCATTGCACTTGATAATTCAATTTTCGCTTTTTCAGCAGCTTCTTTGATTCTTTGCATAGCCATTGGATCATTTTTCAAATCAATGCCATTACTTTTCTTGAATTCATCTAGTAAATAACTCACTACTCCATTATCAAAGTCTTCACCTCCAAGATGGGTATCACCGTTTGTTGCTTTCACTTCGAAAACTCCATCACCTATTTCAAGTATTGAAACGTCAAATGTACCACCACCAAGGTCATATACTACTATTGTGTGCCCATGTTTCTTATCAAGACCATAAGCAAGTGCTGCAGCAGTCGGTTCATTTACTATTCTGAGTACATTTAATCCGGCAATTTTTCCTGCATCTTTTGTTGCTTGACGTTGAGAGTCGTTGAAGTATGCTGGCACTGTTATCACAGCATCTTTTACTTCCTCTCCAAGATAAGCTTCTGCTGCCTCTTTCATGTTTTGTAGTATAAATGCACCAATTTGACTAGGAGAATATTCTTTATTATCAGTTGTTTTAACCCATGCATCACCACTTTTTGCTGCAAACACTTTGTATGGTACACTTAGATTTTTCATCTCAGGATCACTATATTGACGGCCTATTAATCTCTTAGTAGCAAAAAAGGTATTGCTTGCATTGGTGGTTGCTTGCCTTTTTGCTGGAGCACCAATCAACCTTTCTCCTGAAGAAGTCAATGCAACTATAGATGGAGTAGTTCTTGCCCCTTCTTTATTTTCTATTACCTTTGTATCCTTGCCCTGCATTATTGCAACACAAGAATTTGTTGTTCCGAGATCTATGCCTATTGCTCTTCCCATAATGAGTACCCCATTGTAAATATTATCTGATATAAGAATATATAAGTATAGGGCTCATTAATTACAAGCCCAATTTAGGTTTCTAATTAGTTATTAGAACTTAAAAGGCGCGAAAGCCACTTAGTCAGCCAAAAATTGCCTCGTAGTTTATTTGAATTATCAGCTTCTTCATTGCTGCTATCCCCAATTTGGTATCCAGAGTTCTGTAATGGCTTATAACCGTTTAAATTAACATCATCTCCTTGTTTTAAAACAAATGTATTTATATCTAAACTGTTATCAATACTAACGTTCAATGTAATATTAAACTCTTTTTCGATTGTAGAAACTGTATTGCGTTTGTTATTAAAAATGTGCGCTATAACTGCACTGTGTGCTACTAAATCAAAAGACTTATTTCGATTCTTGTTAGCAATATATTGTAAATCCCTTAGTATTGATGAAACAATTACTTCGTTTGATTTTACTCTTCCAGTACCTTTGCAGTGTAAACACTCTGTAGTATTAATTTCTTGTATGTTTGGTTTAATTCTTTGTCTTGAAAATACCATTAAACCAAAGTCATTTATGTAGCTAAATTGAACTTTAGCTTTATCATCTTTAAACGCTTGCTTTATAGCAGACTCAACAGCTCTGCAATACTGATATTTCAACATATCAATAAAATCGACTACTATTAGTCCTGATAGGCCCCTAAGATTCACCTGTCTTGATATTTCAGGTACTGCTTCCATGTTGGTTCTATAAGCTGTTTCTTCTATGCTATCTTCTCCTGTCATCTTTCCTGAATTCACGTCTATCGAAACAAACGCCTCAGTTAAAGTTATTATCAAAGACCCACCAGATGGCAATTCTACTCTATTGCTATATAACTCAGAAATTTGATCTTCGATTCCGTAGTAAGTAAAGATCGGAGCATAACCTCTATACAATCTATAGCGCAACTTACTACCTTTTAGTGCATTGTTAGCATATTGCCTAACTGCCTCAAAAGCTTCCTTTCCAGACACTATAACTTCTATACCATCGCTACAAAAATCACGAACAGATCTCATAATTACATCTGCTTCATTGTAAATTAATGATGGAACGTTTACAGAGAAGGCATTTTTTTGAATGCTCTGCCATAATGAGGATAAGTAATTGTAATCCTGCTCAATTTCTTTCTTATTTTTTCCTGAACCAACAGTCCTTACTATCAAACCTGACCTTTTTGGCAAGTTTATTGAACTCAGTATCTCCTTTAACTGCTTTCTGACATTAGCATCTTCAATTCTGCGAGACACTCCACCTTTACTCATGGAATTTGGCATGAAAACACAGTATCTACCCACTAAAGTTATGTATGTTGTAAATGAAGCTCCTTTATTGCCTCGTCCCTCTTTAGTTAGCTGAACCAATACTTTTTGATTTACTGAAATAACACCTTGTAATTTGTATTTTTTATATAAAGGTACCTCTCTTACAAAACCACTACCTGACTCGTTGACATTCTTACTAGCTGCAGAATCTGAAGAGACATTTGCTATGGTATCGTTCCCTTTTTCTGTATAATCGTCATTTGAGTAGCTCTCAAAGATAGTTTCCTTTTCTTTTTCTGGAATATTGAAGTAATCTAGAGATATCTCGGAAAAAGACAAAAAACCTTGCTTATTTTTTCCATATTCGATAAATACGGCTTGCAAAGAAGGCTCTATACGCTTTATATAAGCAACGTATATATTACCTCTTAATTGTTTTTTTTCCTTGAATTCTTGTTCAAATTCTACAACCTTATTATTAACTGACAAGGCAACTCTTACCTCATTAGAACAGGTGGAATTTTCTATCAATAATAACCTTTTACCACTATTTACCACTTATTTACCGTTTGCTTTTCATTTTGAAGTTAACTTCATGCTACTTAATGCACTGTTGATTGTCAAGAATTTTACGATCTGCATTATTCGGTTGACTTTTAGTGTTTTGCGTAATAAACTCGCATAGAATTTATTATATCATTATAAGTATGGCGAAAAAAAATGCTTCTTTGCTCGTTAAGTTAGTTAGCACTGCAATCAAGACAACAAAAACTAGTGAAGAAAAATCAACAGGTTATTTTTATGTAAAAAAGCGTAATCCAAAAAAGCTTGCCAAAAAACTGGAGTTTAGGAAGTATGACCCAGTAGTCAGAAGGCATGTGTTATTTAAAGAAGAAAAACTAAAGTAATTTTTTTATAAGGGATTTTATTATTATGAAAAATTTACAATTAAGTTATCCTATAACAGTAGAGTTGGGGGATGTGAAAGATACAAAACTGAAATTAATAAAGGTCATTGCACAATTAATAAGTAAGAAGTACACAACACAGAAAAAAGCAGCAAACGCTCTAAGAACCTGTTAAGGATCTCGAAAATATGAGGTAGAATAAGCACAGTTAAGAAAGAGGCATATCTATGCAAAAAAGCTATCCAAGCGATATAAGTAAAGAACAATTTGAAAAAATTAGACCAATACTGGNGAGTAGCAGAAAGAAAACAAAACCAAGGAAACTTGATTTGTATGATGTATTTTGTGCAGTGCTATATGTCCTAAAAAGCTCCTGCCAGTCGAGAATGCTGCCAAAAGATTTTCCAAGGTGGGAGAACGTGTATTACTATTTTCAAATGTGGAATAAAAAG
>NZ_JAPQLG010000186.1:0-1954 GCF_028982005.1 Wolbachia endosymbiont of Drosophila bocki
CTCTTTTTGACTGGCCAGGGCTTTTTTTTAAATGTCTCTTTCCCTTGTTACTCTTGCTTTGTAAATCAAACCTCTCTTTGTCGTAAGGAGCCATGTTACCTCTACCTGGAAATGCATCTGCTGCCGACTTTTTTTCGTTGTGTTTCTTTATCCATTTTCCTAATAAACCACCCTTTATTCCTAAATCCTTTGCTATTTTTGTAATTGTTTGACCTGCCTTTCTTTGTTCATTTGCCAGTTTAACAGCTTCCAATTTGAATTCTGCTGTATATTCTCTTACCATTTCTAATCCTCCAAAATTTTATTTTACCCAAAAAAACTCTTTTCTTTCTCTCCACTTTTTCTGGGTAAGGTCACTCTATTTATAGTACAGATGAAGAGAATTGGATTTATATACCAGTGCCGAAAATAGTTGACAAAGATTGTGTATACTTATTACAACTGTTTGGGTACCAGAAGTTTTTACGGCAACAAAGTATGCACTAACTATAAGTAAGGAAGACTTTAAGCAGGCAATAAAAAAAATGAAGGAACGTTTAAAAGAGATTAAAGGAGAGAAGAAAAAGGTAAAAGGGAATACGGCAGAAAATGAATCTTATTACAAATAGCATAAAGGGCTTTTATTCTAGTGTTAAATCGGACCTAGATTGGCAAGCCAAACGTAGTCTTATTAGGACATTAGTAAAAGAAGTCAACATTGATCTTGATAAAGTAGATGTAGTATTTAAGATCAAAGAACTTGAAAACCCCGCCCAGAATGGACAAAATCAAAAGATGGTACATTGTCTAAGGGGTCTGGGCACTGGGATGACATCTTTTTTCTTGGTACAAATTACTCTTATGTCTCAATATTTGTACAGTTGTGTTATCGGCCGTTTGATGTTTACAACGCAGGAAGTTCATACGGTTGTAAGTCAAGCGGTAGGATGACAAGATTTTGCAAGGGTATTTTTTTTATAGGAGATTAATATGGAAATTTTTCTTGATAGCGTTGATTTAAATGAAATTAAAGAACTAAAGGAGTTCATTGACGGCATAACAACTAATCCTTCTTTAATAGCAAAGTCCGGGCGTAAAGATAAATACGAGGATTTAGTGCGTGAAATATGCTCTATTATAAAAGGGCCTGTTAGTGTTGAAGTTGTTGCAGATAGCCATGAAGAGATGATCACAGAAGGTCTGAATTTAGCAAAAATTGCTGATAATGTTGTGATCAAATTGCCTCTTATACATGAAGGATTAATTTCTTGTAAAAAGTTATGGACAGAGCATAAAATACCTGTTAACATCACATTATGTTTTTCTCCTGGACAAGCACTGCTTGCCGCTAAGGTCGGTGCTTGTTTTATTTCCCCCTTTGTTGGTCGCCTTGATGATATAAGCTATGATGGCTTATCGCTAATAGAAGATATATGTACTATATATTCTAATTACGGTTTTGATACTAAAGTTCTTGTTGCGTCAGTGAGAAGCCCAGCGCATGTAATAGAAGCTGCAAGGCTTGGTGCTGATTCAATTACTGTGCCAGCAAAAGTACTTAGACAATTAATTAATCACCCACTTACTGACCAAGGGCTAGCAATATTTGAAAAAGACTGGGGTGTAAAATAATAAACGGTTACAAATGAACATAAAAATTGGCGTATCCGTTCAGGCAATGGCGTCAACTTAAGAGCCTTCATTAGCAAACTCTCCTAAAGACATGATGGCGTTTGCTACCTTATTGCGGCTGCCCTGGTCGAATTTTAACTTTATAGCTAGCCCAAGAAAGGTTTCCCTACATCATACCGCCGAGGCGCTAACGAGTAGCGGAATGACGAATTTGTTGTTTTTCAAATTGTAGGTAAACCTAAAGCTATAGAAAAAAAGAAGAACCAGTTTCTTAGAACCTGTTAAGGATCTCGAAAGTATGAGGTAAAATAAGCATAGTTAAGAAAGAGGTATATCTATGCAA
>NZ_JAPQLG010000187.1:0-5350 GCF_028982005.1 Wolbachia endosymbiont of Drosophila bocki
TTCTTTCAAGGTTAGATGGCTATTTTATAATGAATTTTGTCAGCAGCCACCAGATTTTTTCAGTTGCTATGCAACAAAGCCATCCCAGTGTCACGCACTGGGATGACACCAGCCTAGCCATGGCAGACATTTCTTTACGACTATAACAAGGGATCATCTTTGATCAGCTATCATCACCATCAGTAGCTTCTTTATTCGCATCTTGCTCTGCCTCTTGTTGCTCAGACTTCTGATTTTGCAATTTTACTTGCCTTAGCTCATTTGCATCTGTTTCGGATTTTACGACGTATATAGTAATTGGTACTACTACTTCACTATGTAATTCTACGTTTACTTGGTATTCACCCAAGTTTTTGATGCTTACTCCACCAAAAGATAAACTACGGTGATCTATCACATGTCCTTCTTGTAGTAAAATTTTCGCAATTTCACGTGTTGTCACAGAACCAAAAATTTTACCATCCTCTGAAGCTTGCTTTATCAATACCACAAACTTATCATGTAGTGACAATGCAAGCTCTTTTGCTACATTTAATCTTTTTATATTCTCTTCTTCCAGTAATAAACGTTGCTCCTCTAGCTTCGTTAAATTTTCCTTGGTAGCTTTCACCGCTTTTCTTTGTGGAAAAAGAAAATTACGTGCATAACCTGGTTTAACTTTGACAACTTCACCAAGCTTACCTAAAGTCCTTATATTTTCCTTTAAAATTATCAACATAAATTACCTAAACTTTTTTAGTACAGTAAGGAATAAGAGCTAAAAAACGTGCCCTTATGATCGCTAAGCGTAACTTCCTTTGTTTTTTTGCACATACGCCTGTTAATCTTCTAGGCAATATCCTACCATAGTCAGAGGTAAACTTGGATAATAAATCTATATTCTTATAATCTATGTCTTCATCTTTAGACGCAGCAAGAGGGCAAACTTTAGAACGCCTAAAGCCAGTCCTATTATTTACAGATACGTAAGAATTATTAAAACTATTTCGTCTCTTCATCATTATGCGCTTTGCTCCTCAATTTGTTTATTCATCATATGAGATTTACCTTCAAAAATTTTATCAACCTGCACAGGAAAGTGGCGAACAACGTTCTCATTAAGTTTCATTCTACGCATAAATTCATCCAGAATGCTTGCAGTAGAACTTATGCACATTATACAATAATGACCGCTCTTCATTTTATTTTTGTGATATGCAAAATCCAAAAGACCCCAATGTTCATACTTGATTAATCCTGATGCTTCAATGTTTTTCAAAAGCATTTCCAACGCTTTGCTCGATTGAGTTGGACCGTTTATTCTAAAATCTTTCAAAATATCTTGAAAAATCTTTATTAGATGTTCTGAAATATTTCTCTTCAAAGCATTTACTGCGTTATGGATAAACGCACTTTTAGTACTGCCTCCTAGAAATTTTGTAAAATCTTGCGTTATTCCTAAATCTTTTAGGTCATCTTTCAACTCTTTATCGATTTTTGACTTCACTTCTTTCAAATTTGAAAGATCTTCTTCTAATTCAACCCATAAAATTTTTGTAAGATCTTCCAAGAAATCAGAGTAAGCAACTAGACTTTCTTTAATCTCCTCAGCACGCACTTCTAACTCTTGTTTTGTAAGCTTGTCATTTCCTTTTTTCAGAATATCCCTGATTCGCTGGAACATAATATCTGCTTTAATATTTTTCAATGAAACAGCTAGCTCTTGGACCATCTCCTCTACTTCTTGCTGTAACAATCCTTGTTGTGCTATAAAAGTAAATTCATAAAGATTCACTATATCTTCCTTTAATACCGATTAAACATTTCATTATATAAAGCTTTTTTATATAAGCAAGTTATTTGTATTAATTTCTACGCCTTTAATCCAGCTTAAATTAGATATTTCATAAATTACTTGAGGAGCAATTGAGTATGCACCTGGTAATAAGATGCTCACTTTATGTTTTTCGAGAAGAAGTTTTAGCATTATTTTGGTTCTGCCTTCATCTTTCAATATTGTGTTTAATTCCATAGCGGCTTTTTGCGAATCCGTGCACTCAGTGGTGAGAACTAATTCTTTTATTGTAGAAGTGATTCTTTTTGTAAACTCAGATATATCTTTGCCTGCCAATCTTGTTGTATTTTCCGAAGCTTCAAGATCAATTATCACAAATGTTCCTGGTGAAAATAAATCTCTTTTTTCTTCTATTATTTCATTATTATAGAATGCTATTTCAGAAACGTTATGGGGATCAGAAAGTGTGAGGATAACAAACCTTCCACGCTCTGAAGTTCTCATACGTGCATTTAATATTACCCCAGCAGTTTTTGCTGTTCTATTTTCTCCGATAAACCCAATATTTAACTTTTCCAGAAGAGTTCTAAATTTTTCAAGCGGATGATTAGTTAAATAAAATCCTAGTGAAAATAACTCATGTTCTAATTTTTCCTCTTCATCAAAATCTTCCACATTCTCAAGTTTCGGTTTGAGGACATCAAGACTACCAAACAAAGCAGCTTGACTTGATTCTCTATCCTGTTTGTTTTTATTTGCAAAGTAAATCAGCGTGTCCATTGACTCATATAGCTGCTTTCTGTTCTTATGCACGCTATCGAATGCTCCGGATTTAATCAGGCTTTCTAGCGCTCTCTTATTTATTATATGACCTGAATTTTGAATGAATTCCCATATGTCCTTACAAGCGCTTGAACGTACGTTCACTATTCCTTCCGCTATAGAAAAACCAACATTCCTCAAGGCAGCAATACCATAACGTATGCGTTCATCCTCTATTGAGAATTCAGCTTGAGACTTGTTTATATCAGGTGAAAGAACGGTAACGCCACTAAACTTTGCTGCATGATAAAATAAATTCAGTTTATCTCTATCATCAATATTCAGATTCACTAGTGCTGTAAAAAATTCTAATGGATAATTAGTTTTAAGGTAAGCCGTTTGATAAGATATAACCGCATATGCTGCAGCATGAGATTTATTGAACCCATAACCAGCAAATTTTGCAACAAGGTCAAAGATATAACTTGCCCTGTCATAATCAACGCCATTCTTCGTTGCCCCTTGGATGAAAAGTTCACGTTGTTTATCCATCTCTTCCTTAATTTTCTTACCCATGGCACGTCTTAGCAGATCTGCTTCCGCTAAGCTATACCCGGAAAGAATACGGGCTATTTCCATCACTTGTTCTTGGTAAATTATTACCCCAAATGTTTCTTTTAACACTCCTTCAAGTAACGGATGAATATAATCTGGCTTCTCAAGTCCATGCTTTCTTGCAACGTAAGTTGGAATGTTATCCATAGGTCCTGGACGATAAAGGGAAATTAAAGCGATAATATCCTCAATACAGTCCGGTTTTAGTTTAATTAAAGCTTCTCTCATTCCCGAACTTTCAAGCTGAAACACTCCAATTGAATCACCGCTTGAGAGTATCTCATAGGTTTTTTGGTCATTCAAAGGAACTGAAGAAATATCAATCTTTTTTCCATCACGATTAATTAAACGACACACATGATCTATTAGCGTTAGCGTACCAAGTCCAAGAAAATCAAATTTTATTAGCCCAGCTTTCTCCACATATTTCATGCTGTATTGAGTGATTGGCAGAGCCGAATTTGGATCGTAGTACGCAGGAACAAAATTTTCCAACTTTTGATCACATATTACAATTCCAGCAGCATGAGTTGAAACGTGACGATATATTCCTTCAAGCTTAAGAGATATATCAAGAAGCTTTGCAATTACCTCATCACTATCCCGCTCTTTCTGCAGGTTTTGATCAAGCTCTATCGCTTGTGATAAAGTTACAGGATTTACTGGATTAAATGGAACCATTTTAGATATTTTATCCACTTGAGAGTAAGGCATTTGCAATACTCTACCAACATCACGCAATACTGCCCTTGCCTGCAATTTACCAAAAGTGATTATTTGAGCAACATAACCGTACTTTTTCTGAACATAATCAATAACCAGGTCCCTTTTCTCTTGGCAGAAATCGATATCAAAGTCAGGCATCGATACACGATCAGGATTCAAAAATCTTTCAAATATTAGGCCAAACTTTATTGGATCAAGGTCTGTAATCTGCAAGCCCCAAGCAACAATTGATCCAGCACCAGAGCCTCTTCCTGGACCAACTGGAATGCCATTTGCTTTGCTCCAACGAATAAAATCAGAAACTATCAAAAAGTAGCCAGCGTAGTTCATCGAAGTTATCACACTCAGTTCGTAATTCAGCCGATCGTAGTATTGTTTAAGGTCTATGTCTGTCTCATTCGCAATACGGAATTCTAATCCTGCAACTGCCTGCTCCCTCAGTTCTTCATTCTCAGTTTTATTTTCTCGACAAGGAAATTTAGGCAAAATAGGCTGCCTGCTTCTTGGCATGTAAGAGCACCGCTTAGCTATCACTAAAGTGTTATGAATTGCTTCGGGAATGTCGCTGAACAGCTCCTCCATTTCTGCCACAGACTTGAAGTAATGCTCGGTAGTTAACTTCTTTCTGTTATTCTCCAGGGCATAACTCCCCTCCGATATACACGTTAATATATCATAAGCCTCATAGTCAGACCTATTTGGAAAAAACACATCGTTCGTTGCAACTAGTGGTATATTGCGCTGATAAGCAAAGTCTATCAAAGCTTCTTCAAGCTCTAGCTCTTTATTCAACCCATGACGCTGCAATTCAACATATAGATGACCATTGAATGCTGAAAGCAGTTTTTCAACCGTTTCTTTATCTTGCCCCAACAATAGTTGAGCCAAACATCCACCGGTTAAAGCGATCAGACCCGTACTTAAATTCAATAGCTCATCAAAATCAACGTAAGGAATATCGCTGTTATTCTTGCGCTTTCTAAAAGACTCACTCACCAAAGTGACTAAATTAGTGTACCCTTGCTCATTTTTTGCAAGCAATAATATAGGTAAATTTTGTTCTGAATGTTTAACTATAATATTGCATCCTATTATTAGCTGTATCCCCCTACTTGCCGCATATTCTGCAAACTCAAGTGAACCAAATAAATTACCTGAATCAGTAATTGCAACCGCTGGCATTTTATTTCGCAAACAAAGGCCGATCAGCTCCTCAATTTTAACCGAGCTTTCAAGCAGCGAATAAACACTATGAACACGTAAGTGTATGAACATAAGAAACTTTAGATCAACAAAAAAGGATAACATTAATTTACTCATGAGAACATAATTTTCATGAGAACAAAAGCCTATAAAATTCTAAAATTAAAATACAAAAACCTACTTGACAAACTCCGCCAGCTCCCTTATCACGATAGCGAAGCTATTGTATTTGCTTTCGCCAATCTGCAGATTAAAAGGTAAGGATTACTT
>NZ_JAPQLG010000188.1:0-2995 GCF_028982005.1 Wolbachia endosymbiont of Drosophila bocki
TTACTGAAACCAAAAAAGAGTCTAGGGCAAAATTTTATTTTATCGAGTGAGATAACAAAAAAAATAGTCGCTTTAGCTGGTAGTCTGGAGAATTTTAATGTCATTGAAATTGGTCCTGGATATGGTGCATTAACAAGAGAAATATTGGTGCATAATCCAAAGTCTCTACTTTCTATAGAAAAAGATAGAGATTTAGTAAAACACCATGACCAACTGCTAAATGAGCATCAAGGAAAGTATAGAATTATAGAAGCGGATGCACTGCATGTTACAGAAGAAGAGCTGATAGAGCGCCCAGTTAAAGTTATTGCTAACTTGCCTTACAATATCTCGGTAGCGTTATTTTTAAAGTGGTTAAATAGTATAAAATTTTTTACGAGTTTGACATTAATGTTTCAAAAAGAGGTAGCAGATCGCATTACAGCAAGACCCAATTCTAAAGATTATGGTTCCTTATCAGTGCTAAGCCAGTTACTATGTGATATAAAAAAGGAATTTGATATTGAACCTAAAGAGTTTTTTCCAAGACCAAAAGTACATTCTTCAGTAATTACAGTAAATCCTTTGCCTATCCCAAAATTTGCAGTAAATTTGGAAACCTTAACAAGATTAACACGTGCTGTTTTTTCTCAAAGAAGAAAGATGCTGAGAAATAGCTTGCAAAATATAACGAACCACGCTGAAACTGTCCTTGAAAACGCTAAATTGAGTGGAAATGAACGTCCAGAAAACTTAACTATTGAGCAGTTCTGTTTGCTGGCAAATAATGTAGAATGCTTATTGTGCAATAAAATGTATTAGCAACTATATAGCTTTTCTATCTCCTAAAAACAGTTAGAGCTATACAATTAAAGGCTCCTAGCTAATTTTGCCTATTGCAATTTAATTAATTGGCGTATAAGCTTTAAATAAAGCCTATGAAAAAAATGGAAGCTTGTTATTCGTTTGACGATATACTTCTTTTGCCGGCCTATTCTAATATATTGCCTTGCGATGCAGATACAAAAACTTATTTAACAAATAGTATAGAACTAAATATCCCTCTCGTATCCTCTGCAATGGATACTGTTACTGAATCGGGCTTTGCAATAGCTATTGCCCAACATGGAGGGATAGGTTGCATACATAAGAATTTATCAATAGATGAACAAGTTTTAGAAGTAAGAAGGGTGAAAAAATATGAAAGTTGGATCGTGTATAACCCAATTACGATTTCACCGGATAAAACAGTTGCGGAAGCAATTTCATTAATGAGAGAGCACAATTATTCTGGCATTCCTGTAGTCGATCAACGCAAGTTAGTTGGAATTTTAACTAACCGAGATGTGAGATTTATTGAAGACCAGAACATGAATGTAAAAGTTTCCGAAGTGATGACAAAAGATAAGTTAGTGACAGTGCGGGAGCAGGGAGTGAATAGTGCCTCAGCAATGAAATTGTTGCATGAAAATAGAATAGAAAAGCTTTTGGTCGTAGATGAAAATTCTTGTTGTATAGGTTTAATTACGGTTAAAGACATTGAAAAATACAATAGATACCCAAATTCATGTAAAGACAGTAAAGGGCGTCTCAGAGTTGCCGCTGCAATTGGCACTGGTAAAAAAGATGGTATAGACAGATGTGAAGCTTTGATCGGAGAAGAAGTTGATGTAGTTGTTGTGGATACTGCTCACGGTCATTCCGAAAACGTTATCAATACCATTAGGGAAATAAAAAAGATGTATCCTAATACGCAATTAATTGGCGGAAACATTGCAACAAAGGAGGCTGCTGAAGCGTTGATTGATGCAGGTGTTGATGCAGTGAAGGTTGGAATAGGACCAGGATCAATCTGTACAACCAGAATAGTTACAGGTGTTGGTGTGCCACAATTCTCTGCAATCAAGAATGTTGCAGAGGCGTGTAGAGCAAGAAACGTCAGACTAATTGCTGATGGTGGGGTAAAATACTCAGGAGATGTTGCAAAAGCTATTGCAGCTGGTGCTGACTCTGTGATGATTGGTTCGATTTTTGCTGGCACTGACGAAAGCCCAGGTGAGATTATTATGTATAAGGGCAGAGCATATAAAGGCTATCGAGGAATGGGATCTATTAGTGCAATGAAACGAGGTTCAGCTAGCCGTTATTTTCAAGATAAAGATTCAAAACTAAAATTAGTTCCACAAGGAGTGGAAGGAAGAGTTCCATTCAAAGGTCCAGCTTCAGGAGTAATCCATCAATTGATTGGCGGATTGCAAGCTGCAATGGGGTATACTGGTAATAGGAATATAGAAGAGATGAAAAAAAATTGTAAATTTGTTACTATTACTGCATCAGGATTAAGAGAGAGTCACGCTCATGATATAGTCATTACACAAGAAGCTCCAAATTATGCTTATCAAGCGTCCAATTTGTCAACCGATTCGGAGTAGTCCAGAAAAAGTAGAGAGAAAGTTAAGACGTTTTTGGAGTAAAATAAAACGTTTTTTCAAAATATGACAAATAGAAGAGAATATACGGCAGAATTCAAATTAGAAGCTGTTAAGCTGGTTAAAGAAACAGGTCAAGCAAGTACAAAAATAGCAAAAGATCTAGGTATAGATGGTAGTATGTTAAGTAAGAAAATATGATGGAAAAATGTCTGGAGCATACGCATTTCCAGGCAAAAGCTCCTTATGACAAAGAAAGATTTGATCTAAAAAAAGAACTAACAAGAGAAAGAGACATTTTAAAAAAAGCCCTGGGCAAAGAAAAAGAGTAAAGTATTCTTTTATATAGAAATTGCTATAAAACACAGGAACTATGTAGGGTTTTGTACTGGTGGTATTGGTTGCTAAGGAAAAAAGCAGTAAAGAATTAGCAAAAGAAGGGCTTCTAGCAGATATTCAAAAAATACATCAAGCTTCTAAATGCAGATATGGAGCTCCTAAAATTCACGCTGAATTAAAAGCTTTAGGCAAAAATTAAAACAGTACAAAGTGTTATGCAAGAAAATGGCATTAAAACCAAGCTTAGA
>NZ_JAPQLG010000189.1:0-4013 GCF_028982005.1 Wolbachia endosymbiont of Drosophila bocki
TTTTATCTTTAATCCATCATAGCTAGCGATGCAACAAAGCCATTCCAGTGTCAAGCACTGGAATGACATCGTTTACTATGTGATATCGTGCCATATTGCAATGTTTGTACAGTTGTGGAATGAATCACGGTATGACGTAGGGCTATGCTAGTATAGGCACATTATATGAAGAAGTACTAGCGTTGGGAATACTAGAAAAAAAATACTTACACTAAAAGAAACTTCAGTAGTAAATTCAAAAAGGAAGTTTAAATCCAGGTGGTAAACCCATCATACCTGCAAGATCAGGAGTTGCATTTGCCATATCTTCTTCTGCTTTTTTAATGGCATCATTAAATGCTGCTGTTACTAAATCCTCTACTATATCTTTTTCCTCATTTCTCATAAGTTCTAAGTCTATGTTCACCTTTTTAGCTTTATAGCTACCTATTTTTATGACTTCCACTAATACAGAAACTTTGCCGCCACCAGAAATACCTTGAAACCCTTTTCCAATATATTTTTCTTGAGCTTCTGCAAGCTTTTTTTGCATCTCTTGCATTTGTTTCATTATTTGACTAAGATCCACAACTTACTCCTTATTTTCTATATTAACTACTTTTGCACCTTTAAACGTGTCAAGTATATCCTTGACTGCAGGTGCATAATTTAAATCACTCACTTCCCTGTTTATATAACCCGTATCAACTGTAATAACCCACTCCTGCTGAGTCACCTGGTTTAAGTAATTTTTTAAATCATTGCAAAAATTACTATCCAACTTAGATACAGCTTCTAATTTTAAATATCCAGGTTTACAATCTATTAATTGTAGATTATTGCACAGTTGTTTGTAAAGATAAATTTGGTTACTCCGCCTTAATAGTTGCAAAATCTTATCAAAATCGTAATTTTGTTGTTTATTTTCCACATGGATCCCAGTGTCACGCACTGGGATGACAGAGTGGGGTTGTTGTTTACTTTCCACGTATTTTTTTGGATCTGAGTAGTCAGCTACTTGGATGACAGAGGGGGAAGGTGCAACAGGTCTGCCCTGTCTATTTCCTTGCTCTGCATTCTGTGAAAGAACTTTTTTGATCACCTGTTCTGGAGAAGGTAGATCAGAGAGATAGCAAAGACTAATTAGCATCATTTCAGCAGCAACATCGTTGCATGTTGAAGTTTTTATATCTTGAATACTTTTAAGCAACACCTTCCACAATCTCGAAAAAAATATTAAAGATCTCTTTATACTTAAATCTTTTATCCTATTCTTTTCATGCTCTGTAACTGCATTATCAATTTCTTTTGTAATCAAAAAACGGCATACTAACTGAATTGTTTGCAATAGACCTTCAAAAATACTAAGTGGGTTTGCTGTTTTTATCGCCTTGTCAAACACTAACAAAGCTTTCTGTAAATCACCTTCTAATATTGCCCCTAATAGATCGAATATAATATCTTTATCCACTAAGCCAAGTATGCCTGTCACATTTTTAGTGGATATTGCACCATCTTTGCTATATAGCACTGCTTGATTCATCAAAAACAAGGCGTTACGCATTGAATTTCCAGAGTGTCGTGCAATTAATTCTAATGCTCCCTTTTCAATGGAATAACTCTCTTTTCGTGCAACATCATTTAAACGTTCCACTATTTTAGCTACAGGAATGTTGTGTAAATCAAATCTTTGACAACGTGCAATAATAGTTATTGGTATCTTTTTTATTTCCGTAGTTGCTAAAATGAACTTTACACTAGATGGTGGCTCTTCTAGGGTTTTAAGTAATGCGTTAAATGCGCTGCTGGATAACATATGTACTTCATCTATAATGTAGACTTTGAATTTAGAGCTTATAGGTGAATAGCAAATATCTCCCAGGATTACTTTAATATCGTCAATGCTAGTGTGACTTGCTGCATCGATTTCAATTACATCTGGATGGCTTGAATTTTTTATTGCTAGACAATTTTCACATGATCCGCAAGGTTCAAAAATTGGCCCCAGGGAACAATTCAAACATAAAGCTATTATCCTTGCAGTGGTGGTTTTACCAACTCCACTACTACCAGAGAGCAGTATAGATTGTGGGATTTTGTTTAAAATAAAAGCATTTTCTAATACACGCACTAATATATCTTGACCTACTAGATCTTTGAAGCTACCAGGACGATGTTTTGATGCTATATTCATAGCCTCGGATAAAACAAATAATGAAATAGGTATGCAACCCAAAAAGGTTCTGATATGGCTGCTTCATTTCTGATCTGACCAAATTACAGAGTTTTTGCCTGCATACCTTATAAAATATTATACTTTTTTTTTTATTTAGCAAGGTATATCCTATATTAGTCTTATAATTTATATGTTAGACCTTTTGCAACATTACTTTGGAGTAAACAACTGTTACCTAAAATACTCTTCTTCTGTCATCCCAGTGCTTGACTACTTGGATCCAGAAAACTTAATTTTAAATGAATACATCAGGCTGTTGCATAATAAGAACTGGATTCCAGTGTCAAGCACTGGAATGACACCCTTCCGGTGGGAATTGCTCTCAAACTACAATGTTCGTACAGTTGTACTGGGATCCAGATATAAAAATATTTGCAAATTATGCAATGTACAACGGATTCTAGGAGTATATGTTAAAAATAATGTCCATAAAATGTCCATAATGAAATAAGCTGGATGCCAGTATCATGCGCTGGGATGACAATCTATAAGTACTGGGATAATAAAAGAGGAATATTATGATTTTATATCATTTTCCTCTTTGTCCATTTTCACGAAAAGTTAGAGCTCTTCTCAAAGAAAAAAAGTTGGGCTGTGATCTAGTGTATGAAAATCCGTGGGAAAAGCGGACTGAATTTATGGAGATCAACCCAACCGGGCAAGTACCAGTATTAATAGATAATAACTCTGTAATAGCGGATAGTAATGCCGTTTGTGAATATATAGAAGAGACTTACAATAGCGATATAAAATTACTTGGTTCATCCACTATTATTAAGTCTAAAATACGCGCTCTAATCAATTGGTTCGATAACAAATTTTACAATGAAGTTACTAAGTATATTATGAATGAAAAAGTAATTACTAACCGCAGCCCTGACTCTAGATTTCTTCATGCAGCTCAGCATAACCTGCCTTGCCATATGGAATACATCGAACACTTAATTAACAAGAACGTTTGGCTTGCAACTGATAAGTTCACTTTAGCTGATATTACTTTAGCATCGCATACTTCCGTAATGGATTATGTAAGTAGTTTTCCATGGGAAAAAAGTAAAATTTTAAAAGAATGGTACTCCATTGTTAAATCAAAGCCTTGTTTTCGTGAGATATTATTAGAGAGGATTTCTGGTTTAATCCCTCCTAAACATTATGCTGACCTTGATTTTTAACTTATGTTAGCTTTAAAGCTACAGTCATTCCTTCATCAGTTGGAATCAATATAGAGAAATATTTTTTTTCATCTGATAATCTATTATTAAACTCCCTCATGGCATGCCATGATTTTTCTGATACTTCTTTTGGAGGCGATTCTAAAAATACTGTGTTAAACAGTAGAGTGTTATCTGCAACGATTAGCCCATCTTGTTTAATGTATGACTCTGCCCAATCTAAATACTTAGGATAACTACTTTTGTCAGCATCAATAAATATCATGTCAAATGGTGCTTTTGCTGATAATTCATTAATTTTTTCCAGTGCATCGCCTTCTATTAGAGTAATTTTATCACTTAGATTAAAAGCACTAAAATTTTTTTTTGCTATTCTTGAGTGTTGAGGATTATTTTCTATTGTATATATATGACCGTCTTTTAGTAGAGCTTTTGCCATGCAAATCGACGAGTAACCGTATAACGTGCCAATCTCAACAATACTTTTGATTTTTTGGATTTTTATAAATAAACTTAATAGCTTTCCTTCTTCAGGGCCAATTTGAATATGTTGCTTTTTTTCAAGAATACAATATTCTTCTATTTTTTTATATTCTTTTGCAAATAGATTTCTTATGTATGACAAT
>NZ_JAPQLG010000189.1:4036-8644 GCF_028982005.1 Wolbachia endosymbiont of Drosophila bocki
ACTAAAATTATTACGCATATATTATAAATTAGGGAGACTTAATTCATACACAATTTATAAATATAATAATATAGTTTAAAATAATAAAAACATTTATTTTAAGTTATTATTTCATAGTATAAAATTTTAAGTGACAAAAATTATTATATATCGTACTATAGTTAACTAGTATAATAAACAGTCGATTATTATGCTAGAATTAAAGGGATTGTTTATGCGCATTTCTCTTTTTAAAATATAATTTTTATAATCAATTAGAGGGGGTTATATGTCTTATACTATTGCTGGTGAAGTTGAAACGTTAAACAAAAAATCTAACAAGAATGAAGGGGTTATGTTACTACATAATCCAGCTTATCGTGAAAAGTATAAAGAACGTTTTGATGAAGCTCAGAGAAAAGTTATGGATATGGTTCAGTTTTATGATGGGACAATAGTATTAATAGAGAATAAAATCGCTATGTATTACTACACTTGGCACAGTAAAAAAAGAGAGTTTGAGCGTAAAAAACAACAAACAGTAGTGAAAAACAATGACTCAGCATAGAGTCTTTTATATGGTAAGCTACAGTGGTATTACTTCACTATAGCTTTTCCATATAATTTATCTATCACATTAGTGAAATATTTCAGCTCTTTATACCCTCCATGTTTAACTTTATTATGCTCTATATATGATTTATCATCGTTAAGCTTGATGAAAAATATTGGAGTGGCTGTGATACCAAGTTTATTAATTGCCAGTGATTTATCATTTACGATTTTATCCATTATTTTCTTATCATTAATGCATTGGTTAAATGCATCTTGCTTTAAGTTGCTTAGTGCAGCAATTCTTTGTAGTAAAGTCAAATCACTTAAATTGTAGTAATTCCACGAATCTATTGAGTTAAAAACAGCTTTGTTAAAATTAAAGTAGTCTTCTTGTTTTTCGTAGCAATGACTTAGCATTGCAGCCTTTAGCCCTCTGTAATCCAAAGGAAAATGACGAAATATATATAACATCTTACCTGTGTCTATATATTTCTCTTTAATTTTAGGAAAAACATTCCTATGAAAAAGAGAGCAGTGATAACAAGTTAATGAAGCATATTCTATCATTAGAATTGGTGCTTTTGGATCTCCTAATAATTTATCATTAGGTAATGGCGATAATAGCTCATTTGATGTTATTTCATTGGGTTTTTTTTGAATGTATTGGTTATCGGATAAATCTTGCTTAACAACTGCATAAGAATTAACACTTATGAAAATTAATAAAAACAATAGTCTAAAAATCATTACAATATAAACACTTAACTTACTAAAAAAAATTATACACTTATATTAATAATGTCAAGATAACTTTTGTTTAGCAAGGCTTTCAGCCCTATCTTTAAATGCAGCAATTATTTTACTTTGTGTATACTTATATACTGAGTTTAATAAAGTGGAAAATGAGTTGGACTTAAACTTAAACTCTATATAAAACTTTACCATAGTTTTATTTTCGTCTATGGGAATGAATTGCCATTCATTGTATAGATGTTTAAATATTCCATTTGATGATACAGCTTTTATCCAACCTTCATTTGTTCCACTTGGAGAAAGAGAAGTAACTTCTGATGTATATCTACCTTTAATTCCGTGAAAAGCTGCGAGGAGATCCACAACCATTTGGTTGTTAATTTTTTCTTTTATATAAACGGCTTTGCACCAAGGAACAAAATCAGGATACCTTTCAACACCAATTACAATTTGGAATACTTCATTAGGCAAACATAGGAAAACACCCCGTTCTTTGTATTGATGAAGCATAAATGTTAAACCAATCAAAATAGGATCCGTATCTACCGTCAGCCTTAGTAGATTCCTGAGACCAAAGTTAAGGTGGGCATCGCGTACCAATTTCAACGAAATTAACAGAGGCAATTCCCTTGACTAGAAATTATCGCTCGGGAAATTTAACTTAACTCATAACGCATAGAACAGACCCTTAATTAATTGTAGATGATTTATACAAGGTGTGTCTATAGATATATTAAAGCTAGCGATTATTATTTAATCTTTATTAAACTTTGCATTCTAAGTATCATAGCCAATAAATATATCTTATGAATATTACTAAAGTTTTAACTATCATTGTTTTTATTGTAATTTCTTCAAGTGCTTACACCAATTGTACAGATCACAAAATTTTTGTGCATACTATGAAGCAACAAGTGGATGGTATATCTACAAAGGAGAATAAAAAAAACCGGGAATGTGTGCAAAAAAAGCTTCAGGAGGTCATTCAAAACAATGTTAACCTCAAAGGAATATCGCAATTCGTCATAGGGAAACATTGGGCTTTAGTTAAACAAAAAGAAAAAGAAGATTTTTTAAGAGAGTATGAAGTGTATCTTACGCGTTTGTGCGTTAAAATTTTATATAAATACATGCATGATAGTGAAATGATCATAATGAGTACAAAAGCAGTTGACGATGAAACTTGCTTAATTGGTACAAGATTTTCTTACGGTGATGAAGAATTTACAAATATTGATTTTAAAGTTACTAAAAATAACAGTTCTTTCTTGATAAGTGATGTTGTAATGAGTGGAATAAGTATTGCTATTAATCAACGTTATCAATTTAGTGAAAAAATCGACACACATGGCATAGCAAGTGTGATAGATGAATTAAAATGTAACAACAATCTATGATATATATGCCTCATTGGCCTAAGCCACTTGGTAGCAGGCCGAATGATTTTTCTCTTGATCGCATAAAAGGCTTTCTTAGCAAACTAGATAACCCCGAGAAAAAAATGCCTCCCGCAGTTCATATAGCTGGAACTAATGGGAAAGGCTCAACACTAGCATTTATAAGATATATAATGCAAGCAGCAGGGTATAAGGTACACGCATACACTTCTCCACATTTAGTGAGTTTTAATGAGAGGATAGTGATAGCCGGCAGCTATACCGACGATAATGAATTATATAGCTTATTAGAAGAATGTCGTGCAGTAATTGCAGAACAACCTATCACTCTGTTTGAAGCTGCAACTATTGCAGCTTTTTTAGCTTTTTCTCGTCATAAAGCCGATATAACTTTAGTTGAAGTGGGTATGGGTGGAAGGCTTGATGCAACAAATGTTATAGATAATCCGATTTTAACAATAATTACTTCCATTGCACTTGATCATACGGAATATCTTGGCCCTACTGTAGAAATTATAGCAGGTGAAAAGGCTGGAATAATGAAACCTAATGTTCCTTGCGTAATAGCACCGCAAGAAAAATCTATAGTGAACACGCTAGAACACCACGCAATAAATAAGAAATCTCCCTTGTATAGAGGAGGTCTTGAATGGAATTGCAAAAAAAAGAACAACAAAATGGTTTTTCAATCAGCTATTCAATCAATAGAATTTCCTTTGCCATCTTTAAAGGGTGATCATCAGGTGATTAATGCAGGCAATGCTATTGCAGCATGTAGTATTTTAAGTGGAAAGTATGAATTTGATATTGGAGAAGAGGATATCACTTCAGGTTTACAGTGCACTTATTGGCCTGCACGGCTAGAGTCTATAAAAGAAGGTAATTTAATTTTCCTACTACCGAAAGATTGGCAATTATTTTTAGATGGTGCACACAATAATGATGGTGCTAGAGTACTATCTCAGTGGGTAAAAGATAATTTTGCTGAAGGTATTTATATGGTTTTTGGTGTTACTAGTAACAGAAATGTGGAAGAGTTCTTAGAGCACTTAAAGCCATATATCAAGCTACTATGTGCGGTTTGTGTTAAGTCTGAACCTAAAGCAACAAATACAAATTTGATTAGGGAAAAAGCCAATAACATAGGAATAAAAGCAGTTGAATGTGAATCAATTGGCGATGCAATATCAAATCACATATTAAAAGCCTCTACCCAAAACGTCAAAACCATACTAATCTGTGGCTCATTGTTCCTAGCTAGAGACTTCGCTATGGAGAATAGCTAACTTTGATGATATTAACTGACCGATGGGGAAATAACTTTGATTGCTCATAGTACTGCTTGGCTTTTCGTTATCGACTTCTATAAACTGATCATCACCTTTAAATTGCTCCTCAATTGAATTTATAGCTGTCTTTTTGAGAATATAATTACTTGCAGCATTTAAAATAGGTGAAGTAACAATTAAAAGCGTGAATGGTAATGAAAGTAATAAGCCGGATAACATCATAGAGTTAGTTATACCAAAGCCGTTGGCAACTAAATCTAATCCCACACCGAAAAACATTAAAGATGTACAGATTGTGTTGCTCAAAATAACTGAATTTTTTAGCCACTTTAATTTAGTCCTATCACTCTTTGAAAAATTTTCGCATTCTTGGTCAAAGTCAAACAATAATAAAATATTAGTCTGATGATTAAACTCTTTCCCATTTCTAGTATAAATGCTCTTAACAGCTAGACTCAAAATAGATCCTGCTAACAAGGGAGCAAGAAAACCTACTGCTATTGGTACATTAGAAGAAATACCATTAATTATTAAAAATGCAATTGATGTGAAGGATACTAAAAGAACTCCTAAGAACCTGTTAAGGATCTCGAAAATATGAGGTAAAATAAGCATAGTTAAGAAAGAGGTATATC
>NZ_JAPQLG010000190.1:0-5911 GCF_028982005.1 Wolbachia endosymbiont of Drosophila bocki
ATAGATATACCTCTTTCTTAACTATGCTTATTTTACCTCATATTTTCGAGATCCTTAACAGGTTCTAAGGGAAGAATGAAACTTGTAGCTATAGCTAAACTGACTTACGATAATTTGAAAAACCGTCATCCCGCTGCTTGTTAGCGGGATCTAGAGATACCGCGGCGGGATGACGATAAGCTCGTCATCCCGCTACATTAATATTGTATTAATAAAAACTTAATAATAATCCTTAATAATATATGAACTAACATGTTCGCAATTTCGTATGACAGAGGAAACAAAAGATGGATATGCTTCCTTATACGTTGCAATTCAGGAAGGTAATATTGAAGCTGCAGAACTACTAATAAAGTGTGGCACAAACGTCAATGATCATTATGAACGCAATCGTACGCCACTGCATATTGCCATCGGACGCAAACAATTAGAAATAGCAAAATTGCTGATAAAAAATGGAGCAAACGTTAATGCAAAAACTCAAAATCATGGTAAAGATGATCTAACACCAATGCACTTTGCAGTTTTTGCAAATACGCCAGAATTTATAGAATTACTAGCTAGCCATGGTGCATTGATTAATGAAAGAGAAAGCACCGAAGGGTATACTCCTCTTCACTTTGCTGCTTTATATGGGAACAAAAATATAATACAAGCCTTAATTGATAAGGGACAAGATATTGAAGATGTGGACAATAATGGGCGAACAGCTCTGTTTTTAGCTGCTAGGCAGTGCACTGAAGCAGAAGATGATAGCAGAATAGAAATTATCAAGTATTTGATAGACAAGCTCAAAGCAGATGTAACAAAGAAAGACAATAATAACAATGCAGTACTCTTTCCTGCCGCTAATAATTGCCCTGGAAAAGTGATAGAATTCATCATTGAGCAATATATAAAAATCTTTGAGTTAGAGAATTTTATCAACCACAAAAATAATGATGGAATGGATGCTTTGGATATTGTGCTGAATAGTGGAAACGAGAAAGCTATTGAAGTATTAAGATCATATGGAGCAGATATCAAGAATAAGGTAGATGGTAGCATTCAAAAAATTACTGCAGAAAAACCAAGTAGTACCCTAGACAGAGCAGAAAGTGCAGAGGTAGCGCCTCCAATTAAGCAAAGAGTATAAATTTTTATAAAGCGATTATAAATTTCAGTAAGTTGCAGAGGCTCTACAATGGGAAGTGTAGTATGTTAGCAGATACAAATGACTAGATAAATTATATTTCATTAAAGTCATTTATCTTGAAACATAAGCAGGATTTTGTATAGTTGTTTCAATTTGGGTCTGTATATTGAAACAACGCGTGAAAATGACAGGTCATTGTACAAGAGGTACCTAATTCACCGACAAGAATGCTAGATAAAGACACTTACATTTCAATTATTTCACAATTTCTGTATAATCTTAAAAACTCAATTAGTGCGTTATGAAGATAATAATAGGTAATGCTAGTAAGGAATTAGGGGAATCAGTAGTTAACCGGCTAGATGTTCAACCATCCTCTGCTTGGATATCAAAGTTTACCGATGGTGAGGTAAATGTAGAAGTAGCAAATGATCTATATAATCAAGAAGTATATATAATACAATCTCTTTCTCCCCCTGTGAATGATAATCTTATGGAGCTTCTGCTTATAATTGATGCAGTAAATAGATTAGAAGCCAAAAGGATAGTAGTAATTATTCCTTATTATGGATATAGCAGACAAGATAGAATTATCAAGAACAATAATATGCAATCTGCTTTAAGTGCTAAATTAGTTGCAAATCTTATTCAAACTGCAGGTGCAAGTAGNTAGTGTTGCAGTTATTGATTTGCACTCAAGTCAAATTGAAGGATTCTTTGATGTACCGATAACTAATTTGAACTGCTTTGAAGCATTTGTTGACTCTATACACACGGAAAATTTGGCAATTGTTGCACCTGATGTTGGAGCAATTGGTAGAGCACGTGCTTTTGCAAAGACTTTAGAGGAAAAGTACAAGATAGGGTTAAATGATAAGATTATTGTAGTAGATAAATATAGGGAGAAAGCAGGCACATCTCAAGTAATGAACATAATAGGAGAAGTTGCAAATAAAAATTGTGTCATTGTTGATGATATAGTTGACTCTGGTGGAACATTGTGTAATGCAGCTCTTGCTTTAAAAGGCCACGGAGCAAAGTCCGTAATTTCATGCATCACACATGGCGTGCTTTCAGGAAGTGCAGTTGAGAAAATTTCTTCCTCTTCTTTAGATAAATTAGTGATTACGGATACCATACTTCACAAACTTGAAAAAACTGGTAAAATGGAAGTTGTTTCGGTCGTAGATATTTTAACTCACTTTATCCAAGGAGGTAAAGATGCCAGCTAAGTCAACAGAAGACGTTATTACTTCACTAATAGAATTTGCAAATAAGAGAAAAATAACAATTACCAAAGAAGAAATGCTTAAAATTGCACAGCTTGTAAGGATTAAGTTATCAAATGATGAGATTGATCACTACTCCAAAGAACTGACAATGCTGGATTGGATACATGATACTTTATTGCAAGTTAATACTGAAGGTGTTTCTCCTATGCGTTATGGCAGTATAGACAAGGACATTCATGTACGCGATGATGTTATAAATTCTCAAAACATTAAAAAAGAGATATTGTCCAATACAAAACCTGAGCATGGGTATTTCGTAGTGCCAAAGGTTATAAGCGATTAAAGTAAAGTAAGGCTCATATCAAACCTATAATAGATCTACTTTCAAAAATAAGACCAATCCGGTAAAGAAGCATTTGTGGGAGTGGAAACCATTTTTTGATTTTTCTTTACTAAGTCTACTAAATATAGTTTAGAGTTGCTTGGTGATTCTGTTCTTGTAAAAATGATTTCTCTACCATTTGGTAACCATGCCGGGGATTCAATTTTATGCCCCTCTGAAAGCAGACGTTCTTCTTTGCCATCTGGCTTCATAACTCCTATGTAAAATTTTCCTGACTGAATCTTTGTAAAAGCTATCAGATCTCCTTTTGGCGACCAAACAGGCGTAGCATATCTTCCACTTCCAAAACTAATTCTTTTAGGTTTTTTACTTTTGTTAGTAAAATCGATAACGTACAGTTGCTGACTCCCACTTATATCAGAACTAAAAGCCATATACTTTTGATCTGGAGAAAAAGAGGGAGAAGTGCTTATAGCTGAACCTTTAGTAATTTTTTTTGTTCGTTTACTACTTAAATCCAAAGATAATATATTCGTTTCACCACCCAATGAGTGGGAAATTAAAAGAGATTTACCATCGGGAGAAAATCTTGGTGCAGAAACAACTCCTTCAAATGCGCTGATTATTGATTCAGTGTTATCTTTTAAATTTTTTAATATTATATAACTTTTACCATTTGCGTACGAGATATAAACAATGCCCTTTCCATTTGGTGAGAATCTCGGTGTTGACACAAATCTATCGCCATTTGTTAAGTATTTTATATTACTTCCATCTTGATTCATCACAGCAATTTTACGCACAGATTTGTAGTTGCTATCTTTTTCTTCAGCGATATACGTGATTTTTGTGTTGAAGTGCCCTTTCTCACCAATTAATCTATCATGTATCACATCCGAAACGAGGTGACCAATTTTTCTCCAGTCTTTTGCTGGAAAAACAACTGACTGAGTAAGTAATTCTCTTTTTGTAAAAGTGTCAAATAAACGAAATGATAGCTCTAATGCACTACCAGATATTTCGCTTAAACTTACTGTGACTACAGTATCGCTTTTCCAAGATTTAGATTCAGCTTCCGCGCCACGTTTTACATTAAATAAGCCACAATTAGATAAATTTGTTCCTATTACCTTTGCAATATTTTCGCTTAATTCGCTTTCCAACGCTGTTTTACATGTACATTTAGATACAACAAGACCAATATTACCAACACTGCTTTTTTTTATATCAACATATAAAGCAGCTTTTGTAAAATAAGGAATAAATAACGAAATAAATAACACCAGATGAACGAATAGCCTCATTCATTTCATACCTGTTCTATCTGAACCTCAATTATAGGTCTTTTTAGTAAATATTCCTTTAAGATACTCAATATTGAACTTTCAATCTTATTTTTAATTTTTTTTGTTGGCTGCAAACTAAACAACGACTCAACTTTCTTGACAATTTTCTGTATGGTAGCTGCATCTTCTAGCACTTCAAAAACACCAGGTACAAATACTTTTGGTTTAGCAAGCAATTTATTTTTCTTGTTTACAACTGCTGTTACCACAATAACTCCGGCATCTCTCATTCTTTTACGCATTTTTATAACACTGCTCTCCGGATGACGTAGCAACATACCATCAATACCAAAGTAGTCAACATCAATTGAATCAACCTTTTCTCCGTTCTCCAAATTAACAATATCACCTGGTGCAATCATTATTGCTTTTGCCACACCGCACTCTTTAGCAAATTTTACATGTGCATGCGTGTGAATATATTCGCCGTGAACTGGAATAGACATCTTCGGTTTTATTAAAGAATACATTTCCTTTAGCTCTTCTCTTGTTGGATGTCCAGAAGTATGAACATGCTCTGTTTTTTCAGTAATAACTTCTACCCCCATCTCAATAAAGGCATTGAGCATGTTGTGCGCACGAGTTTCATTTCCAGGAATGATTTTTGACGAAAAGATCATGGTATCACCTTGCTGCATTTTAAATGCTTGATGACTCTTAGCAGCAAGTCTTGCGGTAGCTGCCAGTGGCTCACCTTGACAACCTGTGCAAAGTAGCACCAGTTCTTCCCTTGGAAAATTTACTGCTTCCTTTGCTTCAAGAAACTGAGGAGAATCAGTTAAATAACCACTATCTTGCGCAACTTTCACTATTCTCCATAAAGATCTACCAAGTAAAACTACTTTTCTATTTAGTGCTTTTGCAGCTTGGCTTATCGTTTCAATTCGTGCCACATTTGAAGCGAATAGCGAAACAGCAACTAACTTTTTAGACCGCTTTATTATGTTATAAATATTATTATAAATTTCACCTTCTGACTCAGGGTGATGCTTGCTTAATATATTGGTTGAATCGCAAATTGCTGCAAGCAGGTCACCTTTATCGCCAATTTCTTTTAGACGCTCCATATTAGAAGTTAATCCAACAACAGGTTTTGGATCAAATTTCCAGTCTCCGGTATGGAGTGCACTACCCATTTCAGTGCTAATTAATATTGAATTTGCCTCAGGAATTGAATGAGTTCCATTTATAAACTCGACGGTAAAAGGACCCAAATTTATGCTGCCATTTATGTCTACCTCTTTTACAGGCACTATACCTTCCAATCGAAATTCTTTTAGTTTTTCTTTAAGAAAATTAACCGTAAACTTTGTTGTATATATGGAGCACTGCAACTCTTCCCACAAGTGGGGCACTGCACCGCAGTGGTCCTCATGTGCATGTGTAATTATTATTCCAAGCAAATCTTTTTTTCTTTGAGCAATAAAATCCACATCAGCAATGAGCAGCTCAACACCTGGCATAGTTTCATCTGCAAAACCGATACCAAGGTCGATCATAATCCACTTGCCTTGGTAATGATATAGGCTAACGTTCATTCCGATTCTTCCTACTCCCCCAAGCGGAAGAAATAAAAACTCATTTTTGTTTATATTCATTAATTTTAAATTATTAAAACCTGAGAATAGCAAAACTTCGGTCTTAAATAAAGAAATTTATTGCTTTTACATAGTTTTATAGCTAACCCAAGAAAGGTTTCCCTACCCCTACAACAACATTGCGAGCATTGATTTTTCTCCATATGAAAAGAGTCTGGAAGCTCTTTTACTCTAAACACGATGTTTGCATCCTCAAAATTAATCTCAATTCGCTTAACTAACGTTCTAATAATATCACGTTTAGTTAGCCAGTCTGC
>NZ_JAPQLG010000191.1:0-3011 GCF_028982005.1 Wolbachia endosymbiont of Drosophila bocki
ATAGATATACCTCTTTCTTAACTATGCTTATTTTACCTCATATTTTCGAGATCCTTAACAGGTTCTAAGGCCCTTTAACAGCTCTTCAGGAGAAGAAGAACAACTTCCATACACAACCATATTTAGAAATGGCCTGTCCCACCCAGGTGGGGCATCATTTGGTAAAATAGCCTTAGTTTCCAGAATAATTGAAGATTTTAAATTTTTAAAATAGCGTTCCTGCAGTAACTGAGCAGCCTTTTGTAAATGGGAAAAGCGATCCCCCATATTTGAGCCAATAGAAATGTAAATCATTCTTGCAACGCATTACGATAAGTAAAGAAAACACCTCCATGCACACTGGGGACAGGTGGTGCAACTTTGTGAATAGTTACGCCTATAGAAGAAATAATAAGCTTTTTTTGCATCACAAGGTTATTAATGGTCCTGTATATATCATGAGTTAAATGCTCGATTAAGTTGAATTGCTTGCTTTGAACGAGAGATTGAATACTCTGAACTACCTCCAAGTAGCATATAGCATCCTCAAGCCGGTCAGTTGTAAGTCCTAAAGGGGGGGATTTAAAGGTAAAATCAATATTAACACTAACTAATTGAGAATGATACTTCTCTTCTGCACTATAGCCTAAATGAACCCAAAGCCGTAAGTCAGATATAAGAAGATTACATGCAGACATTGCATTCCAACATCACTGAGTTTAAGCTACTTACAACTACTAACACACGCTAGCATTCATCGTTCCATCAAGAAAACCCCACAAGAGCCTTGCTCCCTTTTGAGTACCCTGCATAACTTTATCTTGCTCTTTTTCATCTAGATCTTCAATAAGATTTGCACATTCCTCAGAATGCCATTCATCAGCATGCATATGGACCGTAAAAAATTGAAGAGAACGCTCATCACTTATTGAATAGTGTTTTTTTAAACCTTCAATTTTAGACTTGGAAACCTCTGGAGTTTGACGTTCGTAAGCGTACAAGGCTCCAAGACCTGCTGCAAAACCTGATCTTACAATGTCAAAGTGACCATCAATTAATTCTTGTGTCTCCTTAATCTGTGCACTTTCACGAAGATCAGATCGCGCAACGCCAAGCCCTTCAGCAAAACGCTTCCATAACTCTGGATGATTTTCATCACCTTGTTCCTCTTCTGTTAAATTACCAAGTAAAACCTGTCGCATTTTTAGATCTGGGCACAGAAAATGTATACCACTGATGTAACGAGGAAACGCAGCAACGTGGTGATAATATTCTTTAGCATGGGTTTGTAAAGCTTGCAAGCTTAAGCTTCCTGTATTCCATGATTGGTAGAATGGATGATTTAGTAAGTGCAATTCATCTAACTTGTTATTTAGAAACTTAGTAAATTTCATTATTTCCTCTGTTATATCAACATATAATTCATATACTATAGTTCTCTCATTGTTACGATCATGCTAACAATGGTGGGATTGGTAGGACTCGAACCTACGGCCAATTCGTTATGAGCGAACTGCTCTAACCGACTGAGCTACAATCCCTTTTATCAATATTTATAATACACACAAAAGCAAATTTGTCTATTAGCTTATTTCACTATCAACCCAACTTAGCAAATCATTTGTTGCACCAATTTTGCGTGCAATTTCCTTACCATCTTGAAATATAATTAAAGTAGGTATAGATTGAACCCCATACTTACTTGGCACTTCAGTTTCTCCATCTATATCGAATTTGCAGATCTTAATCTTGCCCTTTCTATCCTTAGCCAATTGTTCTATGCGTGGCATTAGACTTTTGCATGGCCCGCACCATTCTGCCCAAAAATCTACCAGCACGAACCCTTTATAGTCAGTGACTTCAGATTTGAAATTTTGATCATTTACCGATGTCATATCATCACTCATAAAATACCTAAATTTTTGTAAAATATAGCGCATCAATTAGCAACTAATCAACTAAATTCTTACCGCAGAGCTTGAAAAATTGCCCTAAAGTGTTTTGCACAAACAAAAAACTTCTATTACATCTGGTGGTTAAAGATATCCACGTTTTCCCAACCCATTAAGTCTAACTCAATACGAGTAGGAAGAAATTCAAAACACTTTTGGGCCAATTCTTTTCTATTTTCACGTTCCAGCATTAAGTCTAGCTTTTCCTTTATCCTATGGAGATACAAAACATCAGATGCAGCATAACTTTTTTGTTTGTCTGTTAAATTTTCATTTCCCCAATCAGAAGATTGCTGTTGCTTATTTAGTTTGGTATCAAGCAGCTCTAAGCACAACTCTTTTAAGCTATGATTATCTGTGTAGGTGCGAACCAAACGTGAAGCTATTTTTGTGCAATAGCACGGAAGCGCCCAAGTTTCCAAGTAATAACGTATTATGCTCACATCGAATCGCGCGAAGTGAAATATTTTAGTTATATTTTTATCCTCTAATATTTTTCTTAAATTTGGCGCTGTATAATCGTTCTTAAGTTGAACTAAGTGAGCGTTGCCATCATTAAAAGAGAGCTGCACAAGGCATAATCTATCTCTGCTATGAAGTAGCCCCATTGCCTCGGTATCAACAGCTATAGACCTTATATCATCTGGTATTGAACTAGCTGGCAAGTCGTCTTTATATAAAAATATTCCCATAAAGCTTTGTGGAATAATTAAAAACTTATGATAATCAAAAATAAGCCTTAAGTATACGAAAAGATCATAGAAGGAACCACGCAAGTTTATGGGCTCTCACATTTTTCGTGTACACGGGGTTTACAAATCGCTGTATATGCCTATAATTAAGTAAATTTAGGTTAATTTAATTGCGGGAGTAGCTCAGTTGGTAGAGCGCAACCTTGCCAAGGTTGAAGTCGAGGGTTCGAACCCCTTCTCCCGCTCTTTACTTTCAAAATCATTTCGTCAAAAATCCCTTGACAAACTCCGCCAGCCCCCTTATCATGAGACTGGAGCGGCTTTGTTGCATCGCTACTTATGAAAGGCTAACTATAGTCAGAATTATAAGCAACCTATTGAAAATCTT
>NZ_JAPQLG010000192.1:0-3018 GCF_028982005.1 Wolbachia endosymbiont of Drosophila bocki
TTGCATAGATATACCTCTTTCTTAACTATGCTTATTCTACCTCATATTTTCGAGATCCTTAACAGGTTCTTATAAATACCAGAATAATAAGCTACTGATATTCTCCATCTTTTTTATCTTTAATCCATCATAGCTAGCGATGCAACAAAGCCATTCCAGTGTCAAGCACTGGAATGACATCATCTGTTGTGCAATTTACCTTCAAAAATGAATGTTCGTACAGTTATGGAAGACACATTGGAATGACACTATTTGCTGTCTTCAAAAATAAACATTCGTAAAGTTGTGCTTTTAATATGGGTTATCAGTTTAAAAATGTTGCTAATCAGCATATATGAATGTAATATTAATTAACATTCATAAACGAAGCAATACCATGGAAAATAGTTATAATGCCGATGCAATAAAAATCTTAAGGGGTCTTGATGCTGTAAGGAAACGTCCAGGTATGTACATTGGTGACACTGACGATGGATCTGGCTTGCACCACATGGTATATGAGGTTGTTGATAACGCAATAGATGAATCTTTAGCTGGATATTGTGATCACATTGAAGTTAGCATAAATAAAGATGGTTCAGTATCTGTAACTGATAATGGTCGTGGCATTCCAACTGACATTCATGAAGAAGAAGGAATATCAGCAGCAGAGGTAATAATGACTCAACTCCATGCTGGTGGTAAATTTGACAGCAATACCTATAAAGTTTCTGGGGGATTACATGGTGTTGGAATCTCAGTTGTGAATGCATTATCAAGCTGGTTGGAATTAATTATTTGGCGCAATAAGAAAGAACACTTTATGCGTTTTGAAGATGGTGAGTCTATTGAACCTTTAAAGGTAGTCAACGAAAATACAAACAAAAGAGGAACTAAAGTCACGTTCATGCCATCAACAGAGACTTTTAATGGCATTAATTTCAGTTACTCAACGCTTGAAAGTCGTATAAGAGAATTAGCATTTTTAAATTCAAATATCGACATTACTTTACGTGATCTGCGCAATGAACCATATACAGAATCTCATTTCAATCAGAGCAATCAATCTAAAGACAATTTTGGTACAGCAAATTTTGTGCAGTATTTAGATAAGAATAAGACACATGTAACTAAAATTGCCAGTATGAAAGGAGATGCAGAAGATCTTGGCATCAGCTTGGAAATATCGATGGAATGGAATGACTCCTACTATGAGAATATGTTGTGTTTCACTAATAATATACGGCAACGAGATGGTGGTACGCATTTGGCAGGATTTAGATCTGCACTAACTAGATGTATCAATACCTATGCAACTAATGAAGGGTTTTTAAGGAAAGCAAAAGTAAATTTAACTGGAGAGGACGTTAGAGAAGGTTTAACTTGTGTTTTATCTCTTAAGATGCCTGATCCTAAGTTTTCTTCACAAACAAAAGATAAACTAGTTAGTTCTGAAGCACGTGCAGTTGTAGAAAGTATAGTTTCTGATAAATTGAGCACAATCCTTGAAACTGATCCCAAATTGGCAGCAAGCATAGTAGAAAGAGCAATCAGGTCAGCAAAAGGAAGAGAAGCTGCAAGAAAAGCGCGCGAGCTAGTTAAAAGCAAAAACAATATTGATATTGCAACTCTGCCAGGAAAGCTTGCTGATTGTCAGGAAAAAGCTCCTGAGTTATCGGAATTATTTATAGTAGAGGGTAATTCAGCAGGTGGTACTGCAAAGCAGGGGCGTAATCGTAAAACACAAGCAGTGCTTGCCTTAAGAGGAAAAATTCTAAACGTAGAACGTGTAAGTTTAGATCGTATTTTTTCATCTGCAGAAATAGGCTCTTTAATTACTGCAATTGGTGCTGGAATAGGGAGTGAACACTTCGATATTGAAAAAGCTAGATATCATAAAATTATCATCATGACAGATGCAGATGTTGATGGTTCACATATAAGAACTTTGATTCTAACTTTCTTTTTTAGACATATGCGTGAAGTTATTGAAAAAGGTTACTTATACATAGCACAGCCACCCCTCTATAAAGTTACAAAGAATGCCAAAGACACTTATATTAAAGATGACGAAACTTTTGAAGAGTATATAATAAACTCAGCAGTTAAAAGATTAACACTAAGTGGTACAGCTACAGAATTTAACAACTTGCGCCTTATTTTGAATAAATGCGTTAGCACTTCTAATATTAGCAAAAATTATGATAGAGAAATACCACAAAATCTCTTAGAGTCATTGCTAATTTTAAGTAAAAAGAATGCTCTATCATCGGCTGATGAGATATTAAAGTATTTGAAGTTAATGTACAGCGAATACACTTGGGAAGTGGAAATAAAAGACGAAGAAAAAGAAATTCATATCTCTAAATTGTTTCAAGGATTGGCAGACAAATATATATTTGCACTTAGTATGCTTGAAGGCAAAGATATGCAAAACATATTAAGTTTGCTTGATGGTATAAGTAATTTATTTAATGGTGATTCATTTTTAAAGTCACAAGAAACTGAAATAAGAATCACTTCTCCAAGTACGCTTGCAAAAATAATAATGGACTATGGTAAAAAAGGTTTAACTCTGCAGAGATTTAAAGGTCTTGGTGAAATGAATGCTGATCAGCTATGGGATACTACGTTAAATCCTGAGGCTAGAACTTTATTAAAGGTTGAAATAAAAGATTGTGAAGAAGCTGATTCCATATTTTCAATATTAATGGGTGATATAGTTGAACCACGCCGTGATTTTATTAATAGCAATGCACTTAATGTGCATGATGTTGATATTTGAACTTTTAGCAAAATGTACGAACGTTACGGGTTTAAGCAAAGACTGTGTCATTCAAGTAGCTGACACTGGTTCCTTTATAACGGTGTCATTCCAGTGCTTGACATTGGAATCCAGGTTGCTCACAAGCAAACTAGCATAGAAAGTGGTTACAACGTTTTCGATGAGATTGCAGAAAGGCTGGATTCCAGTGGGCTTTGTTGCATCGCTCAAGTGAAAAGAACTGGCAGTTACTGACAAAATTCATTATAAATAGC
>NZ_JAPQLG010000193.1:0-3072 GCF_028982005.1 Wolbachia endosymbiont of Drosophila bocki
GGGTAGCTAGTTATTCACTATCCATTTTTTAAGTTGGCGTTTTTTTATGTTTTAAACGCTTTATAAGCGCATTTCAGCCTATGTAGGTAGAAGTTTTACAAAGACATAAGGTGCACATAGTGCAAAAAATTAAACATGAGACGCCAGATACGTGAGTTTTTTTGTCATTTAATCTGTACAGAGAAGATAAATAAATAGCTTCAATTTTATGATAAGAGGGCTGGCGAAGCTTGTCAAGTAATCTTTTGCATTTAACCCGTTTCTATGGGTAAAACAATCTGCATACCACTTAGCTAACATGAGTTTTGTTTTGACTTTTTGTGCTAATTTTGCAGAATATTAAGATTATCATTTAAATAAAATACATGACGAAAGAGGATTGGGAAGCAGTAATTGGGCTTGAGGTGCACGCTCAAGTTTCTTCTAATACGAAGCTATTTTCTAGCTCATCAACGGAGTTTGGTGCTGAGCATAACACTCAAGTTTCTCTAGTTGATGCGGCAATGCCAGGTACGCTGCCAATACTAAATTATTACTGCATAGAGCAAGCAATACGCACCGGTCTTGCACTTTCTGCAGAAATTAATAAGTATTCTTACTTTGATCGGAAAAATTATTTTTATCCTGATTTACCGCAAGGGTACCAGATAACCCAGTTTTTTGAGCCAATAGTTAAAAATGGTAGAGTATTTATCAACGATAATGAAAAAGAAATAAGAATCGCGAGAATTCATTTAGAGCAAGATGCAGGAAAGAGCGTTCATGAGGAAAGCAAAACTTATGTAGATTTAAATCGTGCAGGGGTTGCTTTAATGGAAATTGTTTCAGAACCAGATCTCCGTTCATCTGCGGAAGCTGCAGAATGCGTGAAAAAATTGAGGCAGATTTTGCGTTACATTGGTTCGTGTGATGGTGATATGGAAAAGGGATCACTTCGTTGTGATGCAAATGTTTCTGTCCGCCTAAAAGGCAGTAGTACATTTGGCACCCGCTGTGAAATAAAAAATCTGAACTCGATACGTTATATTGTGCAAGCTATAGACTATGAAATACAAAGACAAATTGAAATTTTAGAAAGTGGGGAAGAAATAAGTCAAGATACCTTATTGTTTGATGTTGCTTTGGGAAAAACAAAAGTGATGAGAAGCAAAGAGGATGCAAGCGACTATAGATACTTCCCTGAGCCTGATTTATTACCTGTTGAGGTAAGCCAGGATAAAATCGATTCTATTAAATCATCTTTGCCCGAGTTACCAGATCAAAAAAAGCTGCGATACATTGAGGAATTGGGTATCAATGAATACGATGCAAACGTCATTACCTCCGATAAGGCGATTGCTGATTACTTTGAGGAATTGATAAAAAAACACGATTCAAAGCTTGCAGTCACCTGGTTAACTGTAGAGCTTTTTGGTCGTTTAAATAAAGCAGGTATTGATATTGTGAGCTTCCCAATCAAAGCAAATGCCTTGTCGGAGCTCTTAGATTTTATCGTTGATGGAACAATCTCTGCTAAACTTGGCAAACAAGTATTCGATAGTATGTTTGAAACTGGCAAACCTGCATCTTTAATTATAGAAGAGCAGGACCTAAAGCAAATAACCGATAGAGGTCAAATAGCAGAAGTTATCGACAAAATCATCAATAACAACCAAGATAAAGTTCAAGAATACAAAAGCGGTAAAACAAAGTTATACGGATTCTTTGTTGGCGAAGTTATGAAATCCACTAAGGGAAAAGCCAGCCCCGATGTGGTGAATTCAATTTTGAGTGAGAGATTAAGTAATTAGTCACATTTTTTTATTTACATAACAGCACATCTCGTAGATATTCTCAGATTTACGCTACGATATCTTTAATCTCATGACATATAATTTTATTATTTTTTTACCATTTGTCGGCACCATCTTTAAAATTATGTGAGGTTGAGGATGCCTGTAAGATTATCCTGCTCGGCGGTTAAGCGCACCTTTCATGGTATTATGTATCAAGCGAGATGGCTAACGCTGTTTCCTAAACATGCAGTAGATAGAGAGTATTCTTTCCGCCTATTCACAGAGAAAAAATCAGCTAAGGATTTTGATGATATTGTTCTTCGGTATGAACAAGATGGGGAAATAGTACATAGATTCATACAAGTCAAGCACAGGCAGGGTAGGCACAAAAAGATCAGTATAGGTGACTTATTAACACCGGGAAAGAATGGTGCGTTTGGCTTAATAAAATATCTCATTGCTTATTTAAAGATCAAAAGTAGTGGAGAGTTTGAGGGTGAAATAGAGGATTTTGTCATTGTTACAAATGATGATTTTGATTCCGCGGATTCGACATCGCATCCAGTAAGAAAGCTGAGAATGATGCCGAGTGGGAAGAATAAAGGAAAGGAAATTTCAGTCATAAGAATAGACACACAAGATGAGTTTCTGGATGTAGGTGATGGTGTAAGATATAAATTTGATGATAGCATTATCTCATATTTGCAGGAGAATAAGAATTTTATAAAGCGTGAGGTAGGTAGAGAAGTCAGCGATAAAGAAATAGAATACTTTTTAAATAAATTAGTATTTGCAGTCAATTTGCCAAGCGGAACTGAACTTAGTGAAATTATTAAGAGTGAATTGGGCAAGGAATTCAGCAATACTGATGCAAAGCACTTTTACAGCCGTTACCAGGAAGAAGCGCTGATTTTGCTGGAGAAAGAAGAAGAGGAGTTTCTATCATATGAGAAAGCAAAAGCTCTTCTTGAAGAAATAAGAGAGGAAATTTTAGGAGCGGTTTGGTTTGGCATAATAGAGCCAGTGGCATCTTTTACTGGTAGAGGCAGAGTATTAACAGCTCTGCATAATGTACTACAAAGAAGTGCAAAAAAACAAGCGGTGATATCGCAGGTTGCCTCTATTAGTGGTCTTGGAGGGGTAGGTAAGAGTGAGTTAGCTAGGAAATATGCTTACAAATATGGAAAGGATTATTACGATAACGTGATATGGATAAGTGCTGAAAACTCTAAGAACCTGTTTAAAATCTTCGTAATAGGAGAGAAATGAAGGAAAGGACAATCATTTGCAAGCTGGT
>NZ_JAPQLG010000194.1:0-4761 GCF_028982005.1 Wolbachia endosymbiont of Drosophila bocki
CAGAAAATTGCTGCCTATAGCTAAACTGACTTAGATTTACCGACAATTTGAAAAACCGTCATCCCGCTACTATATAGTTATTGATATATATATTTTCTTTTAAGCTCTTGGTTTTGATCGATAAATGTAATCATTTCATCTTCTAAAGTTTTAATTTGATTACGTAAAATTGCAAGAAGTTCCTCTATTTGTTTGATTATAGATGTATCAGTTACCTGTTGGATTTGGGTTTTTTGTATTTTTGCTATTTCTACAAGTTGGTTTCTACGAGATAATTTTTGTTTCAAGCAATCAATATTACCATTACTAACTGTTAAAGGAGTAACACGCATATCTGTATTATTAATATAACGTGAGATGATACTGCAGTCTATTTTATCAGTTTTTGTAGTAATACCAAGGCTTTTAGCATAGTCTCTCCCACCTTGGTTGAATGACGTACACCTCAAAACCATTGCTTAGTAAAGTATAGGCACATAATTTTTCGTATCCACCAGTTGCCTCAAGACCAGTTTTGGTTACATTATGCAAACGTAAAAAGTCCAGCATTTCACCAATGGATTGTACATTGTTTTCAAATATTTTATAATGCTCAAGTGGGTGAATGTGGAGATCTAATTTACTTTTGCTAACATCAATGCCAGCAATAATGTTTGATGAATTCATAATTCCTCCGTAATAATAACATATACTGCATTTTCCAGCCTTATATACGAGCCTAAAAGCTCAATCAGTTGTTCGGAACTTTCAGTATAATAAACCAGAGAAGAGAACCTTGCTGAACAACGATTCTTATAATCAAGGGGCGTGACGATTCCTCTTCTCTGTGTGTCTTTAATCTCACTACTTTGATATTTATAAAGACTTGTTCTTAACATATAAGGGAAGTGTCCTCTAGGTGAGATTGTGGAGCATTCGTTGCAGCATTTGGCTGTTCAATTACGCTAGTTGATTCTTTAGGTATACTATTTCCTTCAAAATTTCCATCTTTTTATTATGTTCTCTTTAGCATTTTGAGAGTGAATTATTCTAGTTTTGATATTTAAACGTTTTGTATCTGCTGTAATGATTTCACTTCCAGTTTGCTATTCTTTACATATTGAATTGCAAGCACTAACGCTTTACTTCCGGAAGCTGTGGTGCTGTAAACTATATTTTGCAAAATAGCAGTTCTCCTGATATCTTTGCTGTCTGAGACTGACTTTACACCTTTTGAAGTATTAATCACTAGATTTATTTTTCCATCTTTGAGCATATCAACTATGTGGGGTCTGCCTTCTCTTACTTTATTTACAGCTTGTGCAGCAATGCCGTTATTGTTCAGATACGAAGCTGTGCCTTTGGTGGCATATATTTCAAAACTCAGTTCTTTCAACATTCGTGCAACTGGCAATATATACTTTTTATCATCATCTTTTACTGAAACCAGAGCTGTTCCTTCTGTTGGTAACTTGTATCCTGCAGCTATGTGCGTTTTTGCAAGTGCAGCTTCAAATGATGAGTCAATTCCCATCACTTCTCCTGTTGATTTCATTTCAGGACCAAGTAAAGTATCAACTCCTGCAAAGCGGGTAAATGGAAAAACAGCAGCTTTAACTGCAAAATGATTGAAAGGCTTGTTTTCCTGATTCAATTTTTTACCCAAAACAACCTGAGTGGCAAGCTTTGCAATAGGAATATTGATTACCTTGGAAATAAAAGGAACTGTGCGACTAGCCCTTAGATTCACTTCAAGTATGTATACATCACTAGACCTCTTGCATAACTCGATTTCTGAAGGCAATTTTGTCGTCAAAGCTTGTCTGCGCTCCTCAAATACATTCGAGTATTCTGTGGTGCTCATCTGCATTTTTTCTAAAAATTTCTCATCACAAACAGGTTCTGCAAGAGGTCTATTCTCTTGAACAGCAAACTGAATGTTTATCAGACCTTTCACTTCTAGTGCAAGAGCTATTCTTTCAGTTTGTAGCTTAATCTCTTTTATTACTTCGTCACTCAATGTATTTGTCGGTATTGAGCATGTTGAATCACCAGAGTGGATACCAGCTTCTTCAATATGCTCCATGACCGCTGCAATGAAAACTTTTTCCCCATCACATACAGCATCAACGTCAACCTCAACTGCATTGACTAAAAATTTATCAAGAAGCAGCGATCCGTGTTCAAAAATTTTGGTTTGATTCAAGACATACTCTTTGAAGCTCTGAGTATCGTGTCTAATCGACATAGACTGACCGCCAAGGACATATGATGGCCTGACTACTAGTGGAAACCCCACCTTTTCTGCGTTGGTTAACGCTTCTTCTACTGAATGGCAGATAGAATTTTCAGGTTGTTTTAAATTAAGTTGCAAAGCAAGATTTTTAAACCTCATGCGATCTTCTGCAAGGTCAATAGAATCAAACGAAGTTCCCAAAATTTTGAAACCTCTCTCGTTAAGCACTTTGGCTAACTTTAAAGGTGTTTGACCACCTATTTGAACTATTACACCAACCAGTGTGCCATTTTCTTGCTCTTTGCTTAGTATTTCAAGCACATCCTCCGCAATCAGTGGGGCAAAATATAAACGATCAGCGGTATCGTAGTCAGTTGAAACAGTTTCTGGATTACAGTTGATCATTATTGTTTCATACCCCATTTCTTTGGCGGCAGAAGCTGCATGCACGCATGCATAATCAAATTCAATACCTTGACCAATGCGGTTTGGACCACTTCCTAAAATGACAACCTTTTTTCGGTCAGAAATGTCCGCTTCGCATTCTGTCCTATTTGTAATGTTTCCCTCATAACAGCCATACATATAAGCAGTGCTCGATTCAAATTCAGCTGCACAGGTGTCTACACGCTTATAAACTTGTTTGATGCCAAATTTTTTTCTTGTTTCTTCGATTTGCTCTACTTTCTTATTGCTTAATTTCGCCAATCTTGCATCTGAAAATCCCATTTTTTTCAGCTCTAACATTTCATATGCAGTTCCAGGGAGGACGTTTTCCTTGATTTTTTGTTCAGCCAAGATGATTTGCTGTATATTCTGCAAAAACCATAAGTCATAACCTGTAATTGAATTTATTTCTTCTATGCTAATTCCATGACGCATTGCATCAGCAGCAATCAGCAATCTGTTTGGTAGCAATTTTGCTAATTGAGATCTGATGTGATCAATATCAGTATTTTCAGAAAACACTTCATCAAGTCCCGTGAGCCCAGTTTCAAGCGAGCGAAAAGCTTTCTGCAGCGACTCATTAAAAGTGCGGCCTATAGACATTACTTCTCCCACCGATTTCATGGAGGTTGATAATTCACAATTCGTCCCCTTAAATTTCTCAAATTCAAAACGAGGAATTTTAGTGACGATATAATCAATCACTGGTTCAAATGCAGCAGGTATAACTGGAGCGCAGTCATTACGTATTTCATCGAGCGAATAGCCAATAGCAAGTTTAGTTACAACTTTTGCAATAGGATAGCCTGTTGCTTTCGAAGCAAGTGCAGAGGAGCGAGAAACCCTTGGATTCATTTCAATTACAACGAGGCTTCCATCTTCTTTAGGGTTCACTGCAAACTGAACATTTGCACCACCGGCACTAACGTCAATTTCCCTCAGCACTGCTATAGATGCATTTCTCATTTGTTGATATTCAGCATCACGCAGAGTCAAAGCAGGAGCAACCGTAATACTATCTCCGGTGTGCACTCCCATTGGATCAACATTTTCTATCGAACAGACTATTATGCAGTTATCTTTACAATCGCGGATAACTTCCATTTCATACTCTTTCCAGCCGATAATTGATTCATCTATCTGAACTTCATTTATTGGCGAAATTTTGAGAGCACTTTCTGCGATATTGAAAAACTCCTCTTTATTATATGCTATGCCACTACCTGCGCCACCAAGAGTGAATGATGAACGGATGATTGCTGGTAATCCAACGTAGTCCAAAGCCTTTTTTATTTGTTCTTGATTTTTTATAATGATACTTTTGGGATATTTCAGTCCTATTCTATCCATGGACTGACGGAATAACTCTCTATCCTCTGCTTTTTTTATTGCTTCTCTATTTACCCCTATTAATTCTACGTTGTATTTGTCTAACACTCCATCATCTGCAAGTTTTATTGCGCAATTGAGTGCTGTTTGCCCGCCCATTGTTGGCAATATTGCGTCTGGCCTCTCCTTAATTATAATTTTCTCTATGATTTCAGGCAGTACCGGCTCAATATAAGTTGCATCAGAGAATTCAGGATCTGTCATTATAGTTGCGGGGTTGGAGTTAACCAAAATGACTTTATAACCTTCACTTTTTAATACTTTACAGCTTTGCGTTCCGGAATAATCAAACTCGCATGCCTGACCTATAACTATTGGGCCTGCTCCTATTACTAATATAGATTCTATATCTGTGCGTTTCGGCATAATTACAATAACGGTCTCTATTCAAGTAATGTTACCAATCTTTCCTGTATATGTGAATTTTTATTAAACCTATTAGCTAATTACTTTTAGGCTTGACGCATAACTGTACGAACATTGCAATTTGCGTGGCAGATTCCAGTGCTTGACACACAGCTGTACAAACATTCATTTTTGAAGGTAAATTGCACAGAAAATGATGTCATTCAAGTAGCTGACACTGGTTCCTTTATGATGGCAGTGCCCAGAGGTGTCATCCCAGTCTGGGATGGCTTTATTGCATCGCTACTTATGAAAGGCTAACTATAGTCAGAATTATAAGCAACCTATTGAAAATCTTGTTTTTT
>NZ_JAPQLG010000195.1:0-3887 GCF_028982005.1 Wolbachia endosymbiont of Drosophila bocki
CAACATATCCCTTTCTGCGATAGTGGCCGTCATGGCTGTGATTGCTTCACCATTTGTGGTTTGAGGCTCTACGGTATGACGGTCGGGTTTGGGCTAGTAGCTCAGTTGGTTAGAGCACACGCTTGATAAGCGTGGGGTCGGAGGTTCAAGTCCTCCCTGGCCCACCACTGGCCGCGCTGCATTGCGCAGCATTCTGGTTTTGGGGGCATAGCTCAGCTGGGAGAGCACCTGCTTTGCAAGCAGGGGGTCGTCGGTTCGAACCCGTCTGCCTCCACCAAAAACCAGAAGACGCCTGCATGTCAGAGCGTCCGGTAAGTGGTGTGAGACGAACTATCGCAAGGGAGTGTAGAGATCGGACACTCCGTTTTACGGACCGCGGTGCGGCCTGAGACGGGACTGTCTGGTAGTTGATCTTTGTCAGTGTGAATCGGTTGGTGCGTATCTGTGCGTGCTAGTGTTCTGTGGGTTGTCTGACCCTCAGATCCTGCGAGAGATTTCAGGGTCTGTGAAAGCAGAATGTAGCGTTAGCGACCAGATGCGTTTTTAAAGAGAGAACGTGTGACGTGCTTGGATGCGCCATGCGGGAACTCAGACGTGTCACTTTGTGGCATGGATGGTTTCTGTGCATGGGGCGAGTGAGCGCGATAAGGGCATTCGGTGGATGCCTTGGCACCAGGAGGCGATGAAGGACGTAGCACGCTGCGAAAAGCTACGGGGAGCCGCGAGCAGGCTTTGATCCGTAGATATCCGAATGGGGCAACCCACCCGCAAGGGTATCGTGGTCTGAATACATAGGACTACGAGGCGAACCCGGGGAACTGAAACATCTCAGTACCTGGAGGAAAAGACATCAATTGAGATTCTGCTAGTAGTGGCGAGCGAACGCGGAACAGGCCAGTGGTCTTTGGAAGAGAAGCAGAACACTCTGGAAAGGGTGGCCATAGTGGGTGATAGTCCCGTATGCGTAGTGCTTTTAAAGATCCTTGAGTAGGGCGGGGCACGTGAAACCCTGTCTGAACATGGGGGGACCACCCTCCAAGCCTAAATACTCCCTGGTGACCGATAGTGAACAAGTACCGTGAGGGAAAGGTGAAAAGCACCCCGACGAGGGGAGTGAAATAGACCTGAAACCGAATGCCTACAAGCAGTCGGAGCCTCTTATGGGGTGACGGCGTACCTTTTGTATAATGGGTCAGCGAGTTTCTGTTTGCAGCAAGCTTAAGCCGGTAGGTGTAGGCGTAGCGAAAGCGAGTCTGAATAGGGCGTCTAGTTGCTGGCAGAAGACCCGAAACCGAGTGATCTAGCCATGGCCAGGCTGAAGGTGCGGTAACACGCACTGGAGGGCCGAACTCACGCCTGTTGAAAAAGTCGGAGATGAGCTGTGGCTAGGGGTGAAAGGCCAATCAAACTCGGAAATAGCTGGTTCTCCGCGAAATCTATTGAGGTAGACCGTCAGGTATTTACCCCGGGGGGTAGAGCACTGGATGGGCTAGGGGGGCCCAAAGCCTTACCAAACCTAACCAAACTCCGAATACCCGGAAGTATTAGCCTGGCAGACAGACAGTGGGTGCTAAGGTCCATTGTCGAGAGGGAAACAGCCCAGACCACCAGCTAAGGCCCCTAAATCGTGGCTAAGTGGGAAAGGATGTGGGGATTCCAAAACAACCAGGAGGTTGGCTTAGAAGCAGCCATCCTTTAAAGAAAGCGTAATAGCTCACTGGTCTAATAGAAACCCTGCGCCGAAAATGTAACGGGGCTCAAGCCACGTGCCGAAGCTGTGGGTGCATACTATGTATGCGCGGTAGCGGAGCGTTCCGTAGGTCTGTGAAGGAGACGGGGTGACCCTCTCTGGAGATATCGGAAGTGCGAATGCTGACATGAGTAGCGACAAACAGTGCGAGAAACACTGTCGCCGAAAGTCCAAGGGTTCCTGCGCAAGGTTAATCCACGCAGGGTTAGTCGGCCCCTAAGGCGAGGGCGAGAGCCGTAGTCGATGGGAATCAGGTGAATAGTCCTGAACCTGCCAGAAGTGACGAATGCAATATGTTGTCAGTCCTTATCGGATTGGACTGGCTTTTGGCGCATTCCAGGAAATAGCTCTGGCATATAGACCGTACCCGAAACCGACACAGGTGGACTGGTAGAGAATACCAAGGCGCTTGAGAGAACGATGCTGAAGGAACTAGGCAAATTACTCGTGTAACTTCGGGATAAACGAGACCCGTTAGTGGGCAACCATTGGCGGGTGGCACAGACCAGGGGGTAGCGACTGTTTAGTAAAAACACAGGGCTCTGCGAAGTCGTAAGACGACGTATAGGGCCTGACGCCTGCCCGGTGCCGGAAGGTTAAGAGGAGGTGTGAGAGCACTGAATTGAAGCCCCGGTAAACGGCGGCCGTAACTATAACGGTCCTAAGGTAGCGAAATTCCTTGTCGGGTAAGTTCCGACCTGCACGAATGGCGTAACGACTTCCCCGCTGTCTCCAGCATCGGCTCAGCGAAATTGAATTCCCCGTGAAGATGCGGGGTATCCGCGGTCAGACGGAAAGACCCTATGAACCTTTACTGCAGCTTTACAGTGGCATCAGAGACATTCTGTGTAGGATAGGTGGGAGGCTTTGAAGCAGGGGCGCCAGTCCTTGTGGAGCCATCCTTGAAATACCACCCTGAATTTTTCTGATGTCTAACCGTGGTCAGTTAGCCTGATCCGGGACCCTGTATGGTGGGCAGTTTGACTGGGGCGGTCGCCTCCCAAAGTGTAACGGAGGCGCGCGATGGTGGGCTCAGGCCGGTCGGAAACCGGCTGTTGAGTGCAATGGCATAAGCCCGCCTGACTGCGAGAGTGACAGCTCGAGCAGAGACGAAAGTCGGCCATAGTGATCCGGTGGTCCCGCGTGGAAGGGCCATCGCTCAACGGATAAAAGGTACTCTAGGGATAACAGGCTGATCTCCCCCAAGAGTCCACATCGACGGGGAGGTTTGGCACCTCGATGTCGGCTCATCACATCCTGGGGCTGGAGCAGGTCCCAAGGGTTCGGCTGTTCGCCGATTAAAGTGGTACGTGAGCTGGGTTTAGAACGTCGTGAGACAGTTCGGTCCCTATCTGCCGTGGATGTTGGAGATTTGAGAGGATTTGTCCCTAGTACGAGAGGACCGGGATGAACATACCTCTGGTGCACCGGTTGTCGCGCCAGCGGCACCGCCGGGTAGCTAAGTGTGGACGGGATAACCGCTGAAAGCATCTAAGCGGGAAACCCACCTCAAAACTAGATCTCCCTGAGAGCCGTGATAGACCATCACGTTGATAGGCCAGGTGTGGAAGCGCAGTAATGCGTGCAGCTAACTGGTCCTAATCGCTCTATAGGCTCACTCTCATACTGTCCCCTTAAAAGGACAGCCCGTGCACAGAAATCATCCATGCACGCGTCACACAGAAAACCTCTCTTTAAATAAACACCAACCGCATCCACACCACCCCACTCAGGGTGGACTGGATGACCTGGTGGCCATGGCGGGGAGTGATCCACCCGATCCCATCCCGAACTCGGCCGTGAAACCCCCCAGCGCCTATGATACTGCGGCTTAAGTCGTGGGAAAGTCGGTCGCCGCCAGGTCTTCCAGTCTACCCAATAAAACACCACCGCGGGGTGGAGCAGCCCGGTAGCTCGTCAGGCTCATAACCTGAAGGCCGCAGGTTCAAATCCTGCCCCCGCAACCAAAATCCTACTAAATTGTAATCACTACAGCCAACTCGCCTCCCTCAGGCGGGGTTTTTGCGTTGCACTCAATCCTTCCCTGCCAAACCCATAAAATCCATCACACTCTTCCAGAGCAGAATGCCAGCTCAAATTCTCATCCAAAATAGAAATGAGAAGGGAAAATGTGAAT
>NZ_JAPQLG010000196.1:0-6620 GCF_028982005.1 Wolbachia endosymbiont of Drosophila bocki
CTCACTCCAAAATTTCAGAAACAACACCAGAACCAACAGTTCTACCGCCTTCTCTTATCGCAAAACGCAATCCCTTATCCATTGCTATCGGTACTTGCAATTCTACTTCTACACTCACATTATCTCCTGGCATTACCATCTCCTTCCCATCTAGCAATTTTATGCTCCCAGTTACATCCGTTGTCCTTAAATAAAACTGTGGCTGGTAATTCGCAAAAAATGGTGTATGCCTTCCTCCTTCCTCTTTCTTTAATACATAAACCTCCGCCTTAAACTTTCTATGCGGTGTTATCGTCCCCGGTTTCGCTAATACTTGCCCTCTCTCCACTTCTTCTCTTTTTGTTCCTCTTAACAATATTCCTACATTGAGTCCTGCACTTCCCTTATCCAGCAACTTCTTAAACATCTCAACACCTGTGCATATCGTCTTTTGCGTCGCTTGCAGACCTATTATCTCTATCTCTTCTCCCGCCTTTATCTCTCCCTTCTCTATTCTTCCTGTTACCACTGTTCCTCGCCCCGATATCGAAAATACATCTTCGATTGGCAATAAAAATGGTAAATCCACAGGCCTTGGTGGAACCGCTACATATTCATCTAACTTTTCCATCAATTTGTCTATTGATTTCTTTCCATATTCGCTGCTGTCATCCTCCAGCGCCTTGAGTGCTGAACCAACCACCACAGGCACTTCATCCCCTGGAAATCCGTATCTACTCAGTAATTCCCTCACTTCCATTTCTACTAAATCTATCATATCAGCATCAGCAACATCAGCTTTATTTATATACACCACGATATATCCAACACCTACCTGCTTCGCCAGCAATATATGCTCTCTCGTTTGTGGCATTGGCCCATCAACCCCCGACACTACCAATACCGCCGCATCCATCTGTGCTGCACCTACTATCATGTTCTTTACATAGTCAGCGTGTCCAGGACAATCAACGTGTGCATAATGCCTTTTTTCCGTCTGATACTCAACATGCGCTGTTGCTATCGTTATCCCCCTCTTCCTTTCTTCTGGCGCTTTATCTATCTGATCGTACGCTACAAAATTTCCATAATGCTTCGTTATCGCCGCTGTTAACGTCGTCTTCCCATGATCCACATGTCCTATTGTTCCCACATTTACATGCGGCTTTCCAAATGCTTCCACTACTGCTGTCATAACTATTACCCTTAATTATACTCTAACTTTAACTCATCAACCACATATTGTGGCACTTGCTCATAACAAGAAAAATGCATACTATACTGCGCCCTTCCCTGAGACACAGAACGCAAAACGTTGATATAACCAAACATATTTGCAAGAGGTACCGAAGCAGTAATTATTTTACTATTATTACCTAAATCGAGCATATCAGCAACATTTCCTCTTCTACTATTTATATCACCCATAACATCACCCATATATTCTTCAGGAGTAATAATTTCAACTTTCATTATAGGCTCCAGCATTTTTGGACCAGCTTTATTTGCCATCTCTTTAAAAGCACCTTTAGCAGCAAGTTCAAAAGCTAAAGGACTAGAATCAACCTCATGAAAAGCACCATCAAGAAGGGTAGCCTTAAAATCAATCAACGGAAATCCCGAAATTATACCACCTTCTTTTATCAACTCCAAGCCATTTTCTACCCCAGGAATATACTCTTTTGGAATAGCACCACCTACAATTTTACTTTCAAATTGAAACCCAGAACCAGGCTCAAGAGGTTCAAATTTTATTTTAACCTTAGCAAACTGACCAGCTCCACCAGATTGTTTTTTATGAGTGTAATCAATTTCAACAGATTTAGTGATAGTTTCACGATATGCAACCTGAGGAGCACCGACGTTAGCCTCAACGTTAAATTCGCGCTTCATTCTATCAACAATAATCTCAAGATGGAGCTCACCCATGCCTTTCAATATAGTCTGGCCACTTTCCGCATTTACTGACATTCTCAAAGAAGGATCTTCTGCAACCAACCTATTTAGAGCAATACCTAATTTTTCCTGATCTGAAGTGGTTTTAGGTTCCACAGCAATTTCAATAACAGGCTCAGGAAATTCCATACGCTCCAATAATATAGGAAAATCAACAGAACATAAAGTATCTCCGGTGGTTGTTTTCTTTAGCCCAACTAAAGCAACTATATCTCCAGCCCTAGCCTCAGTTATATCTTCTCGGTTATTTGCATGCATAAGTAACACTCTGCCAATCCCTTCAGTTTCGTTTTTTAACGCATTTGAAACGGTAGATTTAGACTTTAATTTACCAGAATAAATACGGATAAACGTCAAGCTGCCTACAAATTTATCCGTCATCACTTTAAATGCAAGAGCAACAAATTTCTCTTTTTCTGAAGGTTTGACCTCAATTTTCTTTTCTGAATCTTTAGGATCAATTCCAACAATTACATCAACATCAATAGGAGAAGGTAAAAAGTCAACCACACCATCTAAAAGTGGTTGTACGCCTTTATTTTTAAAAGCTGATCCACATAACATAGGAACAAATTTTCCTTTAATGGTCCCATTTCTCACGCATCTTTTCAGTAAATCCACTGGCAGATCATTAGACTCAAAGTAAGTATTCATCGCTTCATCATCCATCTCAACTGCAGCATCTAATAAAAGATTTCGATATTCTTGAGCCTTATCAAGCAAATCAGAAGGAATATCTTCATAAGAAAATTTAGCGCCCAACGTTTCTTCTTGCCATATAATGGCTTTCATAGAAATAAGGTCAATTATACCTTTGAAATCTTTCTCACTCCCTATTGGTAAATGAATAACTAAAGGTGCTGCACCAAGCTTCGTCTTTATCATATCAACACATCGATAAAAATTTGCCCCTATTCTATCCATCTTATTAACAAAGCAGATACGAGGAACGCTATATTTATCAGCTTGACGCCACACTGTCTCAGATTGAGGTTCAACTCCAGCAACTCCATCAAATACAGCAACTGCACCATCCAAAACCCTTAAAGATCTCTCAACTTCAATAGTGAAATCAACGTGACCAGGAGTGTCTATTATATTGACCCTATGATCATTCCAAAAACATGTTGTTGCAGCAGATGTGATTGTAATACCACGCTCTTTTTCCTGCTCCATCCAATCCATAGAAGCTGCACCATCGTGCACTTCACCAATTCTATTTTGCTTACCAGTATAAAATAAAATACGCTCTGTTGTGGTAGTCTTACCAGCATCTATGTGAGCCATTATCCCTATATTTCTGTATTTAGATATTCCAATTTCCATATCACAATTAATTAGCTAACATTAAAAACGAAGATGAGAAAACGCCTTATTAGCTTCAGCCATTTTATATTTTTCTTCGCACATCTTAAACGCACCACCGCGTTTATTATAAGCATCCAGTATTTCAGATTGCAAACAATCAACAGTGGTTTTTCCACTCTTTTTTCGAGCAGCAGAAGTTGCTTTAGCAATCCACCTTAACGCTAAAGAAACCGCTCTATCTCGTCGAACTTCAACAGGTACTTGATAAGTTGCACCACCAATCCGTCGAGAACGCACTTCTATAGAAGGAGTAACATTTCCTACTGCTGTCTCAAAAATTGATAACCCACCTTCGCCTATTTTCTTTTCAGCTAAAGACAAAGCGTCATAGATAATCTTTTCTGCAGCAGATTTTTTACCACATTTCATGATTGTATTAATGAAACGCATCAGCAAAACACTGCCGTAACGCGAATCAGGACTTATTTCTCTTTTTTTTGCTTTATTCCGACGAGCCATAAACTTTAACCAGATTTCTTTACACCATACTTTGAACGAGCTTTCTTTCGATTTTGCACACCACGCAGATCAAGGGCACCTCTTATTATGTGATAACGCACACCTGGCAAATCTTTAACCCGCCCACCACGTATCAAAACAACAGAGTGTTCTTGTAAATTATGACCTTCACCAGGTATATAAGCCGTCACTTCACCATACCCACTAATTTTTACTCTGGCTACTTTACGGAGTGCTGAGTTAGGCTTTCTAGGAGTTGTAGTATACACCTTAGTGCAAACACCTCTCCTTTGAGGGTTGCTTTTTCCCAAAGCTGGTACCTTTTTCTTATGGGTCAATCCTAATCTACCCTTACGTATTAATTGATTTATCGTAGGCATATGTTATAAACTCAAGCTCATTAAAATAACTAAGTTTCTAGTTATAAAATAATAAACCTCAATAGTCAATATAAAAATAAACATTACTACTCTAATAATTAAGCTCAACTGCCTTGAAAGCCATCAGTAGACTTCTTGCACTACCTCCCAAGCCACAACTATCATTCAGTAGAAACGAAAAAACTTACTTGACACCCTTTGCCAGCCCTCTTATCATGAAACTGAAGCTATTTATTTATCTCCTCTGTACAGATTGAATGACAAAAAAACTCAACGTATCTGGCGTCTCATGTTTAATTTTTTGCGCTATGTGCACCTTATGTCTTTATCAAATTTCTAGGTTTTTACCTACACAAGCTGAAATACGCTTATAAAGCATTTAAAACATTAAAAAACGCCAACTTAAAAAATGGATAGTGAATAATTAGCTACCCCAGGGTTTCTTTTGCCTTTTTTTCTGTTTAGTAAATTTCTTAAACATTTATGACTAAAGGTTAGTTGCATTAAAAAGCAGCTAAATCGAGGTTATTAAGCGTTTAGAATAAAAAAACGCCATACTTGAAAGTATAACGTAAGTAATTAGCCAACCATGGGGCTTCTTTTGCCTTTTTTTTATCTGGTAAATTTCTTAAACATTTATAGCTAAACGACAATCGTCATCCCGCTGCTTGTTAGCGGGATCTCTTGTTAGCACCGCGGCGGCATGACGTAGAAGCTATACTTTTATGCTCACCAACTTAGCTGGATCCAAGTAGTCAAGCTACTTGGATCTGCAAATTGCAATGTTCGTACAGCTGCGTGCTTGACACCGGGATTTAGTGCAGCTACCCTAAACTGGAAGCTCATCTTGCTATTCTTGGCTGAAAGGAACATATTTTTAGAATAATGAAAACAATCAGCACTTTAATTCAAGAGGGATCGGAGTTATTATCGTCACATAAAGTTGAATCACCACATTTAGATTGTGAAATCATCATGCAGCACGTACTTGGAGTGGAAAGATCATTCATAATTATGAACCATGCTGATCAAGTGCCGATGGAGAAAGAACTTTTATTTTGGAAATTAACAAAAAAAAGAGCGGAAAGATATCCAATATCGCAAATAATAGGTAATCGTGAGTTCTGGAGTAAAAATTTTATAGTTAACCAGCATGTTTTGGATCCAAGACCAGATAGTGAAACATTAATCTCAACAGTGTTAAAATATTACCCAAATAAAAAGCAGAGACTAAAAATTGCAGATTTTGGTACAGGCACAGGTTGTTTATTGATATCCGTACTTAGTGAGTATGAATATGCCGTTGGTATCGGTTTTGAAAAAAGCTTGGAAGCATACAAAGTTGCCTATCAGAACACAAAGAAACATGATCTTCTCAGCAGAGCCAAAATATTTCCAAGCTCATGGACAGAGTGCAGAGGTTCATTTGATCTGATAATTAGCAATCCTCCATATATTAAAAGAAGCAAATTAAAAGACTTACAAGCCGAAGTGCAAAAAGAGCCAAGAATTGCTCTTGATGGTGGAATTGATGGTTTAAACTGTTACTTGAGTATTTTTCCAATATTGAAAAAGTGCCTTAAAAAAAATGGGTTTGCAATATTGGAGATAGGTGAAGATCAAAATGATATTGACAAAATAATACCCTCATACAAATTAGCTTTTCAGGAATATGTACATGATTTGGCAGGAATGAAGAGGTGCATTGTTATGCAAAAAACATAGCTAATGTTTTCTTCCTTCATCCCATATTATCCTATGTCATCCCAGTACCCTCTAGCTAGTCATCCAAGTAGCGTGACTACTTGGATCTATATTTACTATGGTCAAGGCATAGGATGACAGGAACGGTTTTATGCATTTTTTAAAAGGGCAACATGTTTAAGCTTTGCTGGCAAAGTGGAAAGTAAGGCCAGCCTCTATACCGTGTGTGTAAAACGATGTATTACCTATATTTATATCTTCTTTTGCTGCATTTGCTGGTTTACTCTGATCATCAAGCTTCTTTTTATCCCTGTTATTAGGATCATCTATAATTTCTCCAAGCGCATCCGTTGTAAGTTTAAGACCATCACCAATAACACCACCAATAGCACCAAAACCTCTATATCCGATATGCATATTTACATCTTCGTTTATGTGATAATCAAGGCCAGCTTTTAATTGACCTGCGGGTCTTATTGACGATTTTTCAAACATTGTCATTCTTGTTGCACCGACTCCAACCCCAACATAAGGAGAAAAAGAGAAACGGTCACTCTTCCAATGATGATAAACATTTGCCATTAGAGACATGTTTTCAATTTGGTCATGATTAACTGTAGCACTATAGATACAAGTTTTTTTACCAGCATCCTTACCAATGTCCTTTAGGTATGAAACAGTTATTTGACTACTTGCTAAACCAATATTAGAACCTGTTAAGGATCTCGAAAATATGAGGTAAAATAAGCATAGTTAAGAAAGAGGTATATCTAT
>NZ_JAPQLG010000197.1:0-5201 GCF_028982005.1 Wolbachia endosymbiont of Drosophila bocki
CCAGCTTGCAAATGATTGTCCTTTCCTTCATTTCTCTCCTATTACGAAGATTTTAAACAGGTTCTTAAAACCGCAAAAAAAGGTGTGCGTATTTGTGAAAAAAAATCTCCATAAAATTTGTGAAGCAATGTGGTGGGACTAGTGCGATTCGAACGCACGACCTTCGGATTAGGAGTCCAACGCTCTATCCTGCTGAGCTATAGTCCCGTGTTTCCTACCATTTATGCAAAGTTATAGCAAAAAATCCTTCTCTTTTCTAGATTTCTTGCATAACCAATTTATGACGACAAAAAACATTTCTGTACTTCTTGAGTATAATGCTATTATATTTAATAACATGGTTTAAGTAAGATTAATGCTAGTTAACAATATTGGTTATTTCTATAACAATCAAAACGACTTTGCTTTAAGCAATATAAACATTAAAGTAAAGAAAGGAAATGTTGCATGTTTATTGGGGCATTCTGGCTGCGGCAAGTCAACAATTTTGAAATTAATTGCGGGGATAGAAAATCCAAAATCTGGAACTATTTTTATAAATGATAGGTTAGTTGCGAGCAATAAGGCATCAGTCGCTATAGAGCATAGAAATATCGGATTGATTTTTCAGCATTCTGCATTATTTCCTCACAAAACAGTAGTAGAAAATATAACCTTTGCTATCCGCAGCTCTTCCAAGAGAGAAAAGCACCTAATTGCATTGGAAATCTTGAAGTTACTCAATATAGAAAAATATGAAAATATGTACCCTAACGCCTTATCTGGAGGACAACAACAATTAGTTGCAATAGCAAGAGTGATGGCACAAAACCCTGATGTTGTGTTGTTAGATGAACCATTTTCTAATTTGGATATACTGCTCAAGTGCCGAATAAGACAACATATATTGTCCCTTTTTAGAAGTAAAAATATCCCTGTGCTAATGGTAACTCATGACCCGCAAGAAGCATTGAAAGTTGCAGATTTTATCTATGTAATGAAAAATGGTAAAATTATTCAATCAGGAGTTTCTAGCGATATATACCATAAGCCTAAAGACGATACGCTAGCAAAGTTTTTTAGTGAGCTCTCTTCTACTCTACAGTTAAGCGAAAAGTTTCCACTTATTCGCTGCAAGAAAATAATCTAGTTTGGGATTGTTATAAAATAATTAAAAAACCTTGATTTATAATTAAATAAAGGTGATATAATCTATGTGTTACTTGACTTCAGTCAAGTTTTAATATTTGAAGGTCGATATTTTAAATGGAGGTGAAAATGAGTTTAGGACCATGGCAATTGTTTCTAGTCTTAATAATAATTTTAGTTCTGTTTGGTGCAGGCAGATTACCGCAAGTTATGGGTGATTTAGGAAAAGGCATCAAAAACCTTAAACAGGAGCTTAAGGACTCAGAAAAATTATCGTCTAACGAACCAGATCGTTAGCGTCCTCATACTTCGTGACATGCACCTCAGTGCATGTCATCTGTTTAAAAACTTAGTCAGTTAAAGAATGAAAGAGATGAAGTGTTGGTGTGAAATAAATAACAAATATTGAAATACAGCAACAACTATGTTAGCTTAAGAGGAATATTTTATTAAAGGATAATTGTGCAAAAAAGTGAGAAACTAACTAAAGATAAAAAACTAGCTTCTGATATTCTAAAAGAGGTTGCAGATACCAATAACAATGATAGCAATAAAGTAACTTTGTTTGACATTAAAACAGCTTTGCATGAGCGCGGTTTTGGTATTTTAATAATCATCTTCTCCTTGCCGCTATCGGTGCCTATACCGGTTCCACCTGGTTATACAACTATTCTTTCTATACCTTTAATCTTATTCTCATTGCAGCTTTTATTTGGATTTGATTCTCCTTGGATGCCCAGTTGGCTAGAAAGAAGATCTTTTCAGCGTTCAACACTAGCTCTTGTGGTGGAAAAAACTTCTCCAGCATTAAAAAAAATAGAAAAGTTCATGAGACCAAGAATGTCTTTTATTTTCTATGGGCCCGGTGAAAAAATTTTAGCTTTTATAATGCTGCTTTGTGCGTTATCGATAGCTCTTCCACTACCTCTTACTAACTTCATTCCTGCAATTGGTACGACTCTTATTTCACTTGGTATTATGAGTAAAGATGGGTTTCTATCTATATTGGGAATTTTAATATCATTGTGTGGACTATTGCTTACTCTTGTTGTAGTAGTCAAAGGGCCACAACTTATCATTGGGGCATTTTCTTTTCTCAAAAGCTTCGTATATGGTTAGGCTTTACAACACTTTAACAAAAAAAAAAGAGCTCTTGACACCGATCGACAAAGATCATGTAAAGATGTATGTTTGTGGACCAACAGTATATGATACGGCACACATAGGCAATGCACGTTCTGTTGTTGTTTACGACGTATTATTTCAACTGCTCAAGTTTTGTTATGGCAAAGTTACTTATGTGCGCAACATAACTGATATTGATGACAAGACAATCAACGTGGCAAGTGAGAAAAATAGTAGTATAGAAAGCATCAGCACATACTACACTAGGGCTTTTCATGAAGACATGAAAAGCCTAAACTGTGCAGAACCAACATACGAACCAAAAGCAACAGAAAATATAGATTGTATCATCAAATTAATTGAACATTTGCTGCTATCTGGTCATGCCTATGAATCCAATAAGCATGTATATTTTAGCGTAGAATCTTACTCTGAGTATGGTGCTTTATCAGGAAAAAAAACTGATGAATTGGTTCCAGGTAGCAGAGTTGAAGTTAATGAAAATAAAAAGCACCCTGGAGATTTTGTACTGTGGAAGCCTGCAAGTGATATTGACTACAAACTTTCAAGTTATTGGGATAGCCCATGGGGAGAGGGCAGGCCTGGATGGCATATAGAATGCTCAGCAATGTCATATGCTTATCTTGGCAAAGATTTTGATATTCATGGTGGCGGCATAGATTTACAATTTCCTCACCATGAAAATGAAATTGCACAGAGTAAGTCTGCATTTGCTGGATCAATGTTTGCAAAATACTGGATACATAACGGTTTTCTTACAGTAAATGAAGAGAAAATGAGCAAGTCCTTATTTAATATAGTCAAAGTAAGGGATTTGCTAGATAGTGGAATAAAGGGTGAAGTAATACGCTATGCACTGCTCAAAACTCACTACAGAAAACCACTTGATTGGACAGAAAACGTTATTTCTGACGCACAGGAAACCTTAAATAAATTTTATCGGCTATCACGTGGTTTAGATACAATAAATATTGATGAAAGTAACGCAGAGATTTCTAAAGATTTTATAGACGCTTTAAAAAACGACTTAAACATCCCTGAAGCTCTAGCTATATTACATGAAATGGCTGCAAAAATTAACAAAATGAGTAATGAAAGTGAAAAGCTTAAATTAACTGAGAGTTTTGTTAAAAGTGCCAGATTTATTGGTCTTCTTGAGTCAAGTTATGAAAAGTGGTTTGCTGTGGATGTAAATCATCAAGAAATAGAAAGGTTGATAGACTTAAGAAAAATTGCAAAAAAAAATAAAAATTACGATACTGCAGACAAAATAAGAAATCAGTTGAAACAAATGGGGATTACAATTTCTGACAATGAAGATGGTACAACAACCTGGTAAATTCATATGGAAAACTACTTCCTGTTATTCACAGATAGTCTAGTATCATCATTAGTCTTACCCATACATCAAGGTTTTGTGTTCAATACCATGCTTTATTTCAGGTCGTATCACACTCCACTACTTATGTTATTTTTTGGAGTACTAGGATCAAGCCTTGGTGGAATGGTTAACTGGTCTTTAGGTAGAATAACAATCTCTATACGAAAATCATACCACAAATTAGAAAACGAATATACAACGCCAAAAGTTACAAAAAATTTGCTAATTTTTGCAACTTTATTACTTTCATGGGTGCCAGCACTTGGAAGTGTGATTCAAATTTTATCAGGTTATTTCAAGTTAAACCTTTATATCCTTGCCCCTTTAATCATTCTATCTAATTTCTTCTATTTGTTATATCTAATACTTACTTTTGGAGTATAACAGCTATAGTACTACAGCTATTAAAGCCCACTTCTGTCATCCTATGCCCTGATAGAAGCGGAGCTATAAATTAAATGCAAATTTCTAGTAATAGGATGCACCATAAGCTAAAAGCAATTCCACAAGCTCTTGGTGATTATATTTAGCTGCATAATACAATGCTGTCTTTCCTTCATTATTTTTGGCGTTAACGTCCGCGTTGTGTTTTAGTAGCACCTTAGCTATGTCAACATTTCCCGTCATAGCAGCTAAGCACAATGTAGTGCCTCCATACCTGCTTTTAGCATTAACCTCAGCACCTCTTTCAATAAGATGTTCTACTACTGCTAAGTTTTTGCCTATAGTAGCACAGTGTAATACTGTTATTCCATTATTATTTTCAGCGTTAACGTCTGCATCGTACTTTAATAGTACCTTAACTACATCAGCTTTTCCCTTCATAGAAGCAAGGTACAACGGAGTACTACCATTTTCATCCTTAGCATTAACATTAGCATTTTTTTTAGTAGGGTCGAGAACTGGCGCGCCTCTTTAGGGTTTAGTGGCTGATCCATTATTTTCATCCTGGGCCTCAATCCAAAATTCCCGTGTTTACGTTTCCAGCTCCCGCCTCATCAACGCAGCATGCGGTTTTCCCGCACTACGCTTTCCTAGTAGATTCTTTACCAAAGTTTATAGCATATTGTGCTGGTAAGGCTTTCGGGACGTAATATCTTATTCTATAGTCCGAATATAGACCAAGAGTCTCGTATATCCATTTGCTACTCCACCTTTTCCAGCCAAATCCTTTTGCTTTTCTGGCTTGCATCAGATTGCGTCTTGCTTTCTTCTCTACCCATTGTTTTATGTATTTAAAGCTTCGACCTGAGTTTCCTATCCTAAAGTAGTTTGTCCACCCTCTCAATATTGGATTAATGATTTGGATCACCTTTCCTATTGGTTGTGATTTATAGCTACGGAATACTTCCTTCAGTTTTTGAAGTAAGGTTGTCCGTGTTTTCATCTTTGGTGTTATTTGTACCCTCCACTTTCCTTGTTTTGTAATTTTCTCTCGAAAATCAAATCCTAGAAAACTGAATGTCTCTTTTTCTTTTAGATTGACTACCTTTGTCTTTTCTTTATTTACTTCTACTTCTAGTTTTGCTAATTCTTCTTGTAACCT
>NZ_JAPQLG010000198.1:0-8408 GCF_028982005.1 Wolbachia endosymbiont of Drosophila bocki
CTTATTACAATTAACTCAACTTTACTCTCAAATGGAGTGCTTAAAATAATACATAACATTAAAGAGATCAGGAAAATCTTCCCTGCAATAGAGAAGATGTTAGATTCAGTTGATGATTTGATGATAATGTCGTATAGCTTGGATACAGGAAAACATGATCACAGTATTCCAAACATAATTGCACATAATTTGAGTGGAGATGTAGAAATTTTCTCGGCAAAAACTTTAATAGCAATTCATGAAAAGCTAAAGCAAAGGTTATTTCAGGAAAAATTGTTCACAATTTACGAGCGCTTCGATAAGCCACTTATGAAAGTAATGTTTGATATGGAGAAAAATGGGATATTACTGAACATACAAAAATTACAGGAATTGTCCGATAAATTTCAGCAGGTAATTGCCGTGCTTGAAGATGAGATATATAATTTGGCAGGAGAAAGATTTAATATTGCTTCGCCAAAACAATTAAGTGATGTTTTGTTTAACAAAATGGGGCTTAATAAAAAGAAAATGTCAAAAAAATCTGGATCGTATAGCACCAATTATGAAGTTCTAGAGGCACTCGAAGAAGAAGGGGTAGAAATCGCAAGTAAAATCTTAAATTGGCGACATTTAAGTAAATTAAAAGGCACCTACACTGATGCATTAATAAAGCAAGTTGATCCACTTGATGGTAGAATACACACAAGCTTTTCAACGACTGCAACTGCAACTGGAAGGCTGAGCTCCAGCAATCCTAATTTACAGAATATTCCTATCAGAAGCGAAGAGGGAAATCTTATCAGACAAGCATTTATTGCGCCAAAAGGGCATAAGATAATTTCTGCTGACTATTCACAAATAGAGTTAAGACTCCTGGCACACGTTGCAAACGTTGCAGCATTTAAAGAAGCTTTTGCAAACGGACAAGATATTCATGAGATCACCGCTAGGCAAGTTTTTGGAGTGCAAGAAATAGATGAGCAATTAAGACGCAAAGCAAAATCCATCAATTTTGGAATTATATATGGCATTAGCCCATTTGGTCTTGCAAAGCGGCTTGGAATTACCATTGCGGAAGCTGCTGAATACATTAATTACTATTTTTCCTGTTACCCAGAAATAAAGGCCTATATGGAAAAAGCAGTGTCTATCGCAAGATTGCATGGTTATGTAGAAACTTTGTTTGGCAGGAGATGCTTTGTAAGAGACATAAACAATACAATTCCTTATATAAGACAATTTGCAGAAAGGGCAGCAATAAACGCACCACTGCAAGGCACCGCCGCTGATATAATAAAACGTGCGACGATTCAGCTTTTTGACCAATTAAAAGTAGGTAAAATAATCCTCCAGGTTCACGATGAACTACTGGTTGAAGTAGAAGACGAAAAGGTACAAGAAACAGCAAAACTTATGAAAGATATAATGGAAAATGCAATAGAAATTTCTGTACCACTTGAAGTAGAAATAAAAGTTGGCGACAACTGGGGTCTAAATTCCCTTAATTATGACTTAAACATCGTGAATTCTAGGAGTATAAATCATTTGAACTAATACGAAAAATATGTTAGAATAGAACATAGCAAATGCAAATAGGTCAGCCATGACAGGCCCACAAGTAAAAAGTTCAAAACCTCCAAAGTTACCTACTCAGGTAACTAACGAAGATGAGAAAATTTTTGAAAAAGAGGAACATCAGGTAATCCATGATGCCTTTATACAATTGCTGAAAAACAAAGTACAACCTAAAGAATTAAAGGAAGATGACGAGGCAGTACTCGCTTTCATGCTAAGTCAGAATCAAATTATATTCAATAATGTCAAGCTAGAAGATGTAGAACCACTCAGTGAAGAGAATTTTTCTCAGTTTTTACTTTCCGTATTTGAGAAAATTAGAGAGAAAAAATTAGCTAATGAGGAGAATCTCAAGAATGGTAAAATAAAAGAAGTAGTAGATGACTGTGTAGCTGATATACGCGGTACAGAAGCTAAAGATTCATCCATAAAGTTTGTATTGGAAATGCTGCTGCTGCTAATTGGAGGGATCAAAATAGACCCGAAAAATATTTCTGGCTCCTTTATGGATGGGATGAAAGAAAAAATACCATTCTTAGGTAAAGACAAGAAAGAAGAGGATGAATCACCACTCAGTGATGAAGAGATGGTAACAACGTTCTTGAGCAAGATCTTTTTTCCTGTCCTTCTTTCCACTATTCCAATGTTAATTTTTGGTCCTACTACACTCGGAGTAGTTCTTACTGCTATCGGCACAATATTTGCCATAAAAGGAGGAGTGGAGGTTCTTTTTTCAAATAACAAAAAAGGTACTTTGTATGACCCTAACTCACAAGATAAAAATGATACAGAAAAGAGAGAAAAACTGAATGGAAAAATTCTCGAGGGCATTGATGATATTTTAAAAACCCCAGTTACAGAAGTTGAGAAAGGCACCTCTGTTTCTGAACAAATTTCCCAAGGAAAAGAAAAGAGTGAACAACAGCCTGTTCCTGAGCAAATTTCCCAGGTAGGAAACGAAAAAAGTGAGCAGCACGATCAATCTTGGACAGGAAAGGAAAACAAACGAAGGGAAAAACCACAGAGCAGCAAAGGTAAGACTACTCAGGTTTGCTAAAAGTGAATTGTGTAAGAGATCTGCTATTATTCTATAGCACATACAACAGGAGTATGGTCAGACGGATTTTCTAGCTTACGCAATCTATCATCTATGTAGCATGTTTCCAATTTATCTACAGCTTGTGGTGATAACAGCATATAATCTATTCGCATTCCTTGATTATTTCTGAGTGAATTGCCTTGATAATGCCACCAAGTGAATTGTTGCAAATTTGGGTGAGATATTCTAAACGCATCTTTAAACCCAAGATTCAAGATCGCTCTTAACTTCTCACGTTCTCTTATATGAAAGCACACTTGGCCATTCAATAAGTTTGAATCAAAGACATCAATTTCATCCGGTGCAACATTATAATCGCCAGCTATGATAGTTAACTCTTCATTCTTTAACAAAGTGCTCATCCTTTCATATAGATTATCAAAAAACTTGAGTTTATATTCAAATGCTTGAGAGTCCGGGCTTTGACCGTTTGGAACGTATACACTTCCCACCCTTACCTTCTGATTATTGTGCTTTATTATGCACTCTATATAACGCGCTTCTTGATAACCTTCTACGATATCAATCTTAAACTTCTCCAGTATCGGATATTTAGATAAAACACAAACGCCATTTCTTGCAACTTGTCCATAGACAGCACATTCATATCCCAGCTTCTCTATCTCTGCATAAGGAAATTGCTCTTCCATACATTTTATCTCTTGCAGCAAAATTATATCTATCTGACTATCAACTATAAAACTACAAAGTTGGTTAACTCTTTTACGTATGGAGTTTACATTCCAAGTTGCAATCTTTAGCATCAACAATCCTTATTAATTATATCAATTAAACTCTCCCCAGTAGGCAACCTCGATGTTATAATTTTTTTCCATTTGATTAACTTTAAACTATCAGCAATGTTTTTACTCATGGTATATGCAACTGCATTATTCATCACATGAGATAACCCACTTTTTAGAACTAATGAACAAAATATCCTTGCTGTCTGTGAGGAAAAAAAAGCAACACTATCAATTTTACCATCCAATAGTAAATTTTTACACCTATTAGTTAGATTCCTTTTTATAATTGTTTTATAGAGTACAACTTCTCTTACGTTAAAATCTTCTTCAGATAATCTCTTTTTTAGGTCACATGATACTTCTTGTCCCCTTATATACAAGAACTTTATTGCGTTTGAATAACGAGCTTTTATGAATGATATCAGACCATCAACGTTGCTGTCTGCTGAGATTATATCAGAAAATCCCAAATTTTTTGCAGCCTGCATGGTTGAATTACCAACTGTAATAATCGGAAAGTCATCCTCTTTGCATATTTGACTAAGAGCCTTTACACTGTTTTTACTTGTAGATATCACAACGTCAAATTCGTACGCAGATATATCAGGATTTAAGTACTTTATTGTGAATACTGGTTCTATAAAAACTTTGTATCCATACTTTCTCAATATATTTCTTGTATTGAACGAGTCCAATAAAGGCCTCGTTAATAAAATAGACTTCATTCTGATTTATTTCACTACTAGTAAAATAGTACCCTTTATACACAAATTACTGAATAAAAACTTTTATTTTGATAGCTTGAGCAATTATTCAAGTAATTGATGTGGAAGTAGGAGTACTAAGCGCTCCTACCCCAATAAGCCCACAATTTCTGCTTACACTTTTTTGACGCTAATTACATCGAACTCTTTTGAATGGCTTCCTTCAGTGGAATTATATAGCTAATATTCCTGTATAAGTTAAATAAGTTAATACTTAAGCTTGTACTCTTGCAGTATTTGAAGAGAGATTCTCAAGGACGTTTTTTGTCTGTGGTTCACTAATCATAGTTTGAACGATATTAGCTGCCATAATAACACAGCCTAGAATAAAAAAAGGCGTAGAAACAAAATAAATAACAGAAGACTCAAAAAGCGACATAGATGCAATACCTCCTATTAGAAATGAAGCACTGGATGCTATATCAAGATAGATCTTTGTTAACTTTTTTTGTCCTGGAATGTTTTTTATGCCAGATTTCTTATTAAGATTCTGTTGTCGGGAATGATCATTTAGTGACCATATATTTAAAGCAAACGAAAGTGCACTGAATATAGCGCCGGCAATACTAAAATACAGACTTAAGACAGGAATATTCAAGACCAATGCCGCTATGTATCCAACGAAAGAGATAGTAGATAGTGTAGTAACTAAGCGTTTCGAGTAAGCTCGTACCTTCTTTCTGTAGGCTAACTTATCTTTTTCACCATACATAGCATAAATATTACCTAATACGTTATATTATAGCATCAATTAATTCAACAAGCAATATGGAAGCTAAGAGTGCCCGAGAGAAGACTTGAACTTCCACAACTTAAAAAGTTACTAGCACCTGAAGCTAGCGCGTCTACCAATTCCGCCACCCGGGCTTTTTATAGTTTACTATGTTAAAGTTAAATAATATACTTAAACAATTTTTAGTTCAAAGGTAATGCCAAATCTAGATCAAATATTTTTTGCTCAAAACAATGTTAATATTAATAACGTATATAAAATAGTCAATAACGCTTTGAGCAATAGCGATGGTGGTGAGCTGTTTCTAGAATTTTGCCAGTCGGAGTCCCTGGTTTTTGAGGATAACATATTAAAACACATGGACTTGAATACTAGAAGGGGATTTGGTTTAAGGTCTTTTTGTGAAGATAGTACATCTTTCGTTTGTTCTTCTGAGATCAGCGAAAAAGAAATTAGTAATGCTGCTTCTATGGTAAAAAGCTCAGTGTCTTTAAACAAGACAAATTCAATAAATTTAAACGAAGAGACAAAAAGCCTATATTCGAGGATTAACCCTATAAATGAAATGGATCTGAATTCAAAGATTAAGCTACTCAATGAGGTTAATGAGTATGTAAGGTCCAAAAATAACTGCGTGAAGCAAGTAAAAATAACTCTAAGTGGAGAATGGCAAGTTGCACAAGTAATAAAGGGTGATCACAGATTAAGCGATATCAGGCCTCTGGTACATTTTAATGTGCTAGTCATTGTAGAAAAAGATGGCCGTACCGAAAGAGGTTCTGCAGGGCGTGGTGGAAGGGACTCTTATAGTAAGTTTATTTCTGAGAAAAAGTGGAAAGAAGTTGCAAATCAAGCATTAAAACAAGCACTAATAAATCTTGAAGCAATTCCAACTCCAGCCGGAGAAATGACAGTCGTTTTAGGTCCAGGCTGGCCAGGAATATTGTTACACGAAGCCGTGGGTCATGGACTTGAGGGCGACTTCAATCGCAAAAAAGTTTCAGCATTTTCAAATTCTGTGGGTAAACAAGTAGCAGCTAGTGACATCACAGTAGTTGATGACGGAACTCTGCCCAATTTGCGCGGCTCTATCAGCGTAGATGATGAAGGCACTCGACCCAGTTATAATATATTGATAGAGGATGGGATCCTAAAAGGATACATGCAGGATCATATGAACGCTAAACTCATGGGTGTAAGCCCAACTGGTAATGGTAGAAGAGAAAGTTATAAAGAAGTTATTATGCCGCGCATGACAAACACCTATATGTTGCCCGGAAAGTATACACCGAAGGAAATAATATCTAGCGTAAAGAAAGGTCTATATGCAGTAAATTTCGGTGGTGGGCAGGTTGATATAACGTCAGGAAAATTTGTTTTTTCATCTTCGGAAGCTTACCTAATAGAAAATGGCAAAATTACACAGCCAGTCAAAGGGGCAACACTAATTGGTGACGGTCCAACAGTGTTGAAAAAAGTATCTATGGTTGGTAATGACTTAAAGTTAGATCCTGGTGTTGGCACATGCTCGAAAGATGGACAAAATGTGCCCGTTGGAGTTGGTCAGCCGACACTCAAAGTCGACGCAATAACTGTTGGTGGAACTGAGATATAGATAAGGGCTAAAACGGATTCCAGCGCACGGCGCACAGCTGTACAAACATTATGATTTGGAAGCAATTGCCACCAATAGGGTGTCATCCCAGTGTCTGGGCACTGCCTTTGTGTTTGAGGCAAAACTGGCTATAACATTTAACACACTGCTTTCGCAAATAAATGTTCGTACAGTTATGTGTCAGCTACTTGGATGACACTTTTGTACTTGATGCAAGATTATATCTTGAAAAAATTAAGTTTTGATGCTATAAAATAATTGTAAATTTTGTCTCCGTGGTAGCTTTATGAATGTTGAAAGTAAAAAAATACATGATACTAAAATAAAATTACCAATATTTCTTGATTATCAATCTACTACTAAAGTAGATCCCCGTGTTTTAGAGGTGATGATACCTTACTTTGGTGAGTTCAGTAATGCACACTCTCGCAGCCATTCATTTGGTTGGACTGCTGAAGAAGCAGTGGAAAAAGCAAGGAAACACATCGCTGATCTGGTGAACGCAGATAGCAAAGAAATTATCTTTACCTCAGGTGCAACTGAGTCAAATAATACGGCAATCAAGGGCGTTGCTCACTTTTATAAAAATAAAGGAAATCATATAATCACTGTCTGCACGGAGCATAAGTGTGTTCTGGATTCTTGTCGGCATCTGGAAAATGAAGGCTTTAAAGTTACATATTTGCCTGTTAAGCAAAACGGAATTATAGATTTATCAAAGCTTGAGGAAGCAATTACTGATCAAACGATCCTGGTTTCAGTGATGATGGTAAATAATGAAATCGGAGTAATTCAGCCTGTCAAAGAAATTGGTGTAATATGTAGAAAGCATAATATATTTTTCCACACAGATGCAGCTCAAAGCTTTGGAAAAGTTCCAATTGATGTTAATGAGATGTGCATTGATCTTATGAGTCTCTCTAGCCACAAAATTTATGGACCTATGGGAATAGGCGCATTATATGTACGTAGAAAGAATCCTCGTGTTAGGCTGATACCACTAATTAGTGGTGGTGGACAGGAAAGAGGCATGCGTTCTGGAACAGTTCCAACACCTCTTGCAGTTGGTTTTGGTGAAGCGGCACGTATTGCTAGAGAAGAAATGAAAAAAGAAACAACTAGAGTGGAAGAATTAAGGGATATTTTGTATAACAAGATAAAAGAAGCGTTTCCTGATATCGTTTTAAATGGTGATTATGAAAATAGAATTCCTGGCAACCTAAACTTGAGCTTTCCCTATGTTGAGGGTGAGTCTCTCATCATGGCAATCAAGGATTTAGCAGTAAGTTCTGGTTCTGCGTGCACGTCTGCGTCTCTTGAGCCTTCCTACGTAGTACGGTCGCTAAATAATGGCCATGACCTTGAGCATTCATCAATTAGATTTGGCCTAGGCCGATTTACAACTAGAGAAGAAGTTTTGTATGCAGCAGATCTTGTTGCTAAAAATGTTGGCCGACTGAGAGAAATGAGCCCACTTTGGGAGATGGTACAAGGAGGAGTAGATTTGAACACCGTGAAATGGGACTCTCATTAAATGTATCCGTTCCAACTGCAAATGCACTTTGAAATTACTCTGTACCGTTCACACTTAATTCTTCAATCTCACTAATAGAAAGGCCAGTAAATTTGACAATAGTGTTGACATCAACATTGTTAGCCAGCATTGCTTTTGCGACTTCGATTTTTCCTTCGATTTTCCCTTCCTCTTTACCGATTTTGATGCCTCTTTCTTCGCCAATTTGGATGCCTTTTTCAGTAGCAAGGTCAAGTCTGTATTCAAGAATGGCTTCTTCTTTCCGTAGATCCATTATTCTTTCTTCATAAGCTACTAAATCTTTTTCATTCCAGCTAAACCTGTCTAATTCATCGTAGGCTAACTTTATTATTGGTGCTT
>NZ_JAPQLG010000199.1:0-3173 GCF_028982005.1 Wolbachia endosymbiont of Drosophila bocki
ACCAGCTTGCAAATGATTGTCCTTTCCTTCATTTCTCTCCTATTACGAAGATTTTAAACAGGTTCTAACAGAATTGCAAGAAAGTCAAAAAATCGATGCTGAGCAGTTTGAAAAAGTTTTTGGTGCATTAAAAGAATGGCAAGAAGCTCAAAAGATAGATGCTGAGCAGTTTGAAAAAGTTTTTAGTGCATTAAAAGACAAGATTGGTACTGAGCAGTTTCAAGGTATGCAAGAGCACTTAAACGGCCTGCAAAAAAAAGTGGAAACACTTGCAGAGGCAGTAGCAGATCAAGAAAAAACACTACTAATTTGTACCATAGCCACTGCTGTTGCCGTAATAGCGATAACTAGTTTTGTTGCATTCTGTATCTATCAGGGAGTTAAGTGTGAAAGGGAGAAAGAAAAGAACTTGTCTAAAGATACACCAGACGCAAAACTTAATAATGTAGATACTACCGATGGTACTGAAAAACTACAGAATAACTTAAAAGTTGCAAACATATAGCTGCATAACACTTTTCTTGAAAAGGTGTTACGCAACTTGTAACACCTTCCTCTTCTCTTAGCCTATGTAGGTTTTTTTGATAGCAAACATATCACTTTTTAGAAAAATATTTGTATTGTAAAGTTAGTAAAGATTCTGGTTTACTTAAAGTTTGTTAATTGCTATCTTTTAAAACGCGATATTTACTATAGCACCATATGCTTAGGATTTTTTCTAAAGTTTTGTTTATATTAATGTTTTTGGTTTCTAGCTTTTTTACTGTGCATAGTGCTGGAGCTAAATCTAAGCTCAGTAAGAGATACATACCTCCTGGTAACCCTGGTGGTGCAAACTTTCATACAGATGAGGATTTTGCTGAGTCATATAAACTGTATGAGAAGCGTAGGGAATTGCTCAAGAAAAAAAAGTCACAAGATCGAGCTATAAATAAAGAAGATCTAATCAAAAAATTAAAAGAGAAAAAAATTGCTAGTCTTGATAATGAGCCAAATGACATGGAAGCGTGCATAGTCGACGATGAAGAGAGCGCTATGATAAATCAGCATGGTATTAATATCGCACGTTTAAAGGGTGCTGTATTTATAGATCAAGAGCCAGTTTCTCAGTATGAAAGTAAGCAGCATGAAAGTGAACAACAAGAAGGGAAGAAAGTTACTTCAACACGAGAAAAGAAAGTTTCTCCTATAAATATCACTATAAAAGAAACTCCTTCAAGAAGAACGTGCTCACATGATTCTATTGCTAATTTGGATAACGTAGATGCTTATAGTTTGAATGGTTCAAGTTCGTTTGGCAGCGTAGCTGACACAGTAAAATAGTATCACAATTAATAATATGCTAGATACAGACCTGATATTGAATGACGATGCATGTGAATTATCGCCAATGTCCAGGCACAAAACTCATGTTGTAGAAGTTGGAAAAGTAAAGATAGGCGGAAATAATCCTGTAGTTGTACAATCTATGGCGCTTGGTGTGCATATAGATTCTGATAATATAAAAAGTAGCGCAAAACATTATGCAAAAGAGATAACAGAACTAGCGCGTACAGGTTCAGAATTGGTGCGAATTGCCTTGAACTCAGAGGAGGTAGCAGGGGCAATACCTTATATAGTAGAAGAGATAAATAAAGAAGGTTTTGACGGTAAAATATTGGTAGGCTGCGGTCAATATGAGCTAGATAAATTAGTTCAAGATTATCCGGACAACATCAAAATGCTGGGTAAAATTAGAATCAATCCAGGCAATATAGGCTTTGGCAACAAACGTGATGAGAAATTTGAAAGGGTCATAGAGTATGCAATAATGCACGATCTTCCGGTTAGAATTGGAGTAAATTGGGGTAGTCTTGATAAATACCTTTTACAAAAACTGATGGATGAAAACTCTTTGCTTAGTAATTCAAGGCCTTCGGACGTTATACTGCGCAAAGCACTTGTAATGTCTGCTCTTGATAGTGCAAAAAAAGCTAAAGAAATTGGTCTAAGTTCAAACAAAATAATCATTTCATGTAAGGTTAGCAAAGTACAAGATTTAATTTTAGTTTATACGGCACTTGCAAAATCTTCCAATTATGCACTGCATTTGGGTTTAACTGAGGCTGGTATGGGCAATAAAGGTGTGGTAAATACCGCAGCGGGGCTTACTTATTTATTGCAAAATGGCATTGGAGATACCATACGGGCTTCTTTGACTCAACGTCCTGGTGAATCGCGTACTAATGAAGTGGCGGTGTGTCAGGAAATATTGCAGTCTATAGGCTTGCGATACTTTAACCCTCAGGTTAATTCATGTCCTGGTTGTGGGCGCACGAGCAGCGATCGTTTTCGTATATTAACTGAAGAAGTGAATGGCTATATAAAAACTCATATGCCGATGTGGAAGAAAAAAAATCCAGGTGTAGAGCATATGAGCATTGCTGTTATGGGATGCATAGTAAACGGCCCTGGAGAAAGCAAACACGCAAATTTGGGAATCAGCTTACCTGGATATGGAGAAAAACCTGTTTCAGCAGTCTACAAAAACGGCAAATATTTCAAAACTTTACAAGGTGATAATGTCTCTGAAGAATTTAAGGCAATTATTGATAATTATGTGAAGAAGCATTACACGTAACCTTTCACGGTTAATTAATAGGTAAATCGCAAATAAAAAAGAAAATTAAACCTTGTTTTTCTTTTTTCGTTGGGAATGTTCAAAAAAGCATACGCGTCAAGTTAAGAGATTGTGAGCAAATTTAGAGAGGTTAAAGTGGGATACTCTAGCCCTTCTACGTTTGTCTTTTAATGAAAATCGCGACCAAGTTATAGTGAGTTTTTTAAGAAATGCTTTTAAACTATTAATTTTGGTTAATACTAAAAATAACTCTCTAACCCGCCTTTTTAGCTCAATAAATGCCTTTGTTAAGCTAAGTTCTGTATTCTTTTTCACTTCTGTGCAACCAACTATGCCGTGAAATATAAGAATTGCGCACAATTTAGCATATAGTTCACATAATACTCTGCATGGCTTTCCTTTTAACTTATCAAGCCTGATATGGCTTTTATACAATTTAAATAATAACTCAATTTGCCACCTTACTCTGTAAATCGTTAATACTTGCTCAGCACTAATTTTATTTTCTGGAACATTAGTTATACCAGTTCAACAATTTTTGATTTCTTTTAGA
>NZ_JAPQLG010000200.1:0-2793 GCF_028982005.1 Wolbachia endosymbiont of Drosophila bocki
CCTTATCAATGTTACCTTCTGCTATTTTATCACGTAATTTTTCCAAACCAGGACGGATTATGTTAGAACCACTATAACCATTATCAATAAATTTATATTCATTTAATAATTTATGTCCATCCATACTAATTTGATTCTCTATAGCAGCAATTTGGCTTGCTATTGTATCTTCTTGTGCTTGCTTCCCTGAAGAAACTCTTGCATATAAACTAACTGTTACCATTTTACCGTCCTCAAATCTACTTTCTTATATTCAGAGTTTTCTTCCTTTTTGCTCGCTTTTATTGGTTTACTTAACACTAATTTTTCATATGCATCTAATAGATACAACTCTGCTAATCGATTTACTTCATAACTACAACTAATACGAACTATTAATTTCTTGTTGCCCATGAGCTCTACCATATATTATCCATTGAGACATATGGTTATTTGATCATTAGCTCTATAAATAAATTCAACTCTCCGTTCTTTTTGTAGAAGCTTTCGGGAAATAGTCTTCTCAAGTTTCAGGTTTATTGCAATATTGTTGGCGGAGTCCCCTCACCTCTTCTTGATTTTTTGGTTTATCTTGTCTACCTATTTTGCCACTCTGCTGAACAGATACACTCAACTAATGGTCAATACATCTTCTATTAAAAATTGTACAAATTCATTGCCATTCCAGTAATTCACAGAGATTTTACCCAAAATAGCTTTAACATTACCCTGCATGATAGCAGAGCCAAGATGAGTATTTGCAGAACGAAATGCAATAGCTCTTACCATAACATTATCATCAGCAATAAAACATTTTATATGGTCAACTCCTATAACTTCAGGCTTTCTTATCTTTGCTCCTTGGATAATAAACCTTGGTTCAGGATTTCCAACTCCAAATGGTCCCAAGCGTTGCAATTGATTCCATAAAGACAAATTTATTGCTTTAGCAGTTACTACACTATCAGCTTTTAAAGTTTTCTCATTTATAGAGTTTGAAAATCTTTCAGTAAAAAAATCATGCAAATCATTTATTTTGTCTTCTTTAATTGAAAATCCTGCCGCCATACTATGGCCACCACCTTCAATAATCAAATTTATAAACTTTGCGGAAAGGACTGCAGCACCGATATCAACTCCCAAAATTGATCTACAGCTTGCTTTTCCTATTCCATTATTTAAAGATATCACTGCTGTTGGCAAGTGAAACTGCTCCTTTAGCCTTGATGCAATTATACCAATTATTCCCTGGTGCCAATTGCCACTTATCATTATAAAATTCGCACCTGATTGGGCAGACTTTTCCGCTTGTGCTGTAGCTTCCAAGAGAGCCTCATTTTCTAACACTTTTCTTGCATTATTCAAATCTATTAATTTTAGCGCGATTGAATGTGCCTCTTCATCATCATCGGTGGAAAGCAACCTTGCACCAAGCGATGCTTCTCCAATTCTTCCTCCAGCATTTATGCATGGCCCAATACTAAACCCTAATCGAGAAACACTTGGTTTTTCAAGGATTCCCAAAGCATCAAATAAAACACGCAAGCCAACGTTTTTTCTTGTTGACATAACTTTTAATCCTTGTGAGACAAGTGCTCTATTGAGGCCTGTGATCTGCATAACATCACAGACAGTTCCCAGGGCAACCAAATCCAACAGATCAAATAAATCTGGTTCTTTTTTGTTGGTAAAAAATCCTTGCTCACGTAGGCTTTTATTAAGAGCAACAATTAGCAGAAATGACACTCCAACTGCTGCTAGGTTATTATAAGGAGAGCTCTCATCAAGGCGGTTTGGATTCACAACTGCTACGGCGCTTGGTAATTTTTCCGTACCAAGGTGATGGTCAACAACTATAATATCAAGACCAAAAGCCTTTGCATCTTCTATTGGTTGATATGCAAGCGTACCACAATCAACGGAAATACATAAATCAACTCCATTCTTTTTAAGTTGTAATAAAGCATCTGTGTTTAATCCATAGCCCTCATCAACACGATCTGGAATGTAGATTATAGAGTGTATATCGATTGCTCTCAGGTACCTGTTAATCAATGCTGACGACGTTGCACCATCAACATCATAGTCACCAAATATTGCAAGGTTTTCATCATTTTTTATTGCCCGTATTATACGAGAAACAGCTTTATCCATATCAAGAAGGTGAAAGGGATCTGGTAATAGCGATCTGATTAGTGGATATAAGAAGTCGCTTGCATTTTCTATGTTAACACCACGAGTAACCAATATTCTTGCTAATATTTCTGGTAACTCAAATCTCTGTGTAAGAGTTAAGATTTGCCTTTGATCTGCTTCTTGCAACTTCCACAATGCATTTGTTATGCTGCGCTTTTCAATTTCAAGTAGCATATTCTTTCTTTGTAAATAAAACTACTTTACCAGAATTTTTAAGCTTGTTCTATAATTGTATTAGACTTCTGCATAACCTAAACTAAGTAGAAAAAAGGTATCATCTAAGTAGCTGACACTGGTCTCCATCCAAGAGGGCAGTAGCCCCTTCGGTGTCATTCCAGCGCGTGACCAGGTCTTTTTAGCTATCATAGGATGACAGAGGCAGACACTCCACTTTGTCGTTCCAGTGCCTCCTTTTTTTGTCATTCCAGTGCCTTGACTATTTGGATCCAGGAAAAAGAATGGTGTCATCCCAGTGCCCCTATGATGTCATCCCAGTGCTCCTTTTTTTGTCATCCGAGTAGCTGACACTGGGATGGCTTTGTTGCATTGCTCTTCGGATAGTAGGTAACGTACAATAAATTCATGAAGCTATCTCAAACTTGGCCATGCCTATTTCAG
>NZ_JAPQLG010000201.1:0-18687 GCF_028982005.1 Wolbachia endosymbiont of Drosophila bocki
CTTACCTTTTAATCTGCAGATTGGCGAAAGCAAATACAATAGCTTCAGTTTCATGATAAGGGGGCTGGCGGAGTTTGTCAAGGAAGTTTTTCGTTTCTGTGAACCACCTGCTAACCGACAGCTAACATTAACTACCGATATCGTATCTGAAGAAGCCCCCTGGCCATTCTAAAAAATTTAATGCTGAGTACACCTTACTTTTGGCTTCCTCTATAGTGCTCCCTTCTGCTACTATATTTAGCACTCTTCCGCCATCGGAAACTAAGTTACCACTTTCATCGAATTTAGTACCAGCATGAAACACCAACACACCAGGAATGCTTTCAATCTTATCTAATCCTTTAATTACTTCTCCCTTTTGATAATCACCCGGATAGCCTTTACTTGCAACAACTACACAAACTGTAGATTTGTTGTTAAGTTCCACCATTTTGACATTTAACTTTCCTTCTGCAACTGACAACATCAATTTTAACAAATCGCAATTTGAATCAAATCTAGGTAATATAGATTGCGTTTCTGGATCACCGAATCTAACGTTATACTCGAGAAGTTTTGGGCTATCTTTGCAAATCATTAAACCAGCAAAGAGTACTCCTTTATAAGACGTACCCATGTTAACCAATGCTTGAGCTGTAGGGTATATTATTTTTTGGATAATTTTTTGCTCCATGTCCTTACTTATAATTGAAGGTGACGAGTACGACCCCATACCTCCAGTATTTTGGCTTTCATTACTTTCATCAACTCTCTTATAATCTTTTGCACACCCAAGAGTTACTACTTTCAACCCATCAATAAGAGCAAAAAAACTTACTTCTTCTCCAACTAAAAACTCTTCTATGATTATTTCTTCACCTGATTCACCAAATTTTTTCTCCACTAGCATTGAATTTATTGCTGAAAAAGCTTCGCTTTCTGTATTACATATAACCACCCCTTTTCCTGCTGCAATTCCATTTGCTTTCACTACAAGTGGAAACTTTATTTTATTGCTACGTACAAAATCTTTAGCTAACCCTTCATCAACAAAACACTCGTACTTGGCAGTTGGTATACCATATCGTTTACACAGTCCCTTGGTGAAAGACTTCGATCCCTCAAGTTTTGCAGTTGCTTGACTTGGAGCAAAAACATTTATTCCCTCTGCAACTAAATCATCAGCAAGCCCATCAATTATTGGTTGTTCTGGACCAATAACAACCAACTCTATATTTTCTCTCTTGCAAAATTGTGTAACATCCACTGAATTTTGAATATTTACATCCACAAGAACTCCCAAATTTTCCATGGCCTGGCGACCAGGAGTTACATATAACTCAGTCAAGATAGGAGATTTTTTTAGAGCCCAAAGTAGAGCGTGCTCACGCCCACCAGAACCTATAACCAGAACCTTCATCTTTATTTCCTCGCTTTTCTATATGTCAAAATTATTACTTGCTCATAACGGTATCATTACTCATGTATTTTTGCAAGACGTTTGGTATTGCAATCGACCCGTCAGAATTTTGATAATTCTCCATTATGGCAATAATCGTTCTTCCTATAGCTAAAGCTGAGCCGTTTAAAGTGTGAATATATTTTTTCATCTTTTTATCAGTTTCTGAAGAGTATTTAGTGTTCATCCTTCTTGCTTGAAATGCACCACAATTTGAGCAGCTTGATATTTCTCTATATTTATCTTGCTCAGGTAACCATACCTCTATGTCATAAGTCCTTTGTGCAGCAAAACCCATATCACCACTACAGAGTAGCATTACTCTATACGGTAATTCTAGTTTTTTTAATATCTCTTCAACAATACTCGTCATGCGCTCAAGTTCATCATTTGATTGGTCTTCAGTTGTGATACTAACCAATTCCACTTTACCAAATTGGTGTTGCCTTATCATACCTCTCGTGTCTCGCCCTGCGCTGCCTGCTTCTTTACGAAAGCACTCCGAATATGCAGTAAAGCGAATAGGCAGTTCTTTTTCTTCCATTATTTTGTCAGCAACTAAATTTGTTAAAAACACTTCACTTGTGGGAACCAACCTCAATTCGTCGGTAGTTAAATACGAATCGTCAGAAAATTTCGGTAGCTGACCAACATTATACATAGCCTCGTTTTTCACCAAAGTCGGGTGGTACACCTCAGTATAGCCAAATTCATTAACATGCATTTCAAGCGTAAAATTTATTAGCGCTCGTCCAAGCTTAGCTAACTGTCCTTTTAATATCGTAAATCTTGATCCGGAAATTCTCGCCGCTTGTTCGAAGTCTATTAAACCTAATTTTTCTCCGAGTTCATAATGAGATTCTGGTACAAAATCAAACTGTCTTTTTCCTCCATATCTTCTCACCTCTAAATTAGAGTTCTCATCTGCGCCTATTGGCACATCTTGCGCAGGAATATTCGGCAAGTTAGATAAAACATTCACTAACTTATCCTTTTCTGCTTGTTCTTTTAAGCTGATTGCCTCTATCTCATTTGTGATGCTTTTTGACAACTCTATTTGCTCTTCACAGGGGCTCTTGCTCATTTTAAGCTTTTTTATTTCCTCTGTGATTTCATTGCGCTGCCTATTCAAATCCTGCAGTTTAGTGGTTAATGATCTTTTCTCGTGATCGATTTCTAATATCTCTTCCGCAGTAGATTCTCTAATTCCCCTGCTTTTCATTGCCTTTTCAAATCCTTCAGGGTTTTTGCGTATATATTCTATATCGTGCATATATTGTGCTATTACTAACATTGTTACTGTACTCCAAAAGCTCTTAATATTCAATATTTTCTCATACTACTAAAATTATTATGGTTGATTTTTTTGTTAGAATTTGTTAAAATTTAATTAACTTAGCGTTCATAGGGTGTAGTATGTTGGGCATTACAAAAAATAATCAAAAAGAGAGCACTTACTTTGCTGGTGAGGAATTCGTTATCTACGCTACTTGTGTATGCCTAGCAGCCACATTCGCTGCTGGCTGTTTAGGGGCGGTAATAGGATCCCCTCTATTGACCTTTCCACTTGCTATGCTCATCTCTAACCCCGTAGTTTGGGTTTTAATGGGAATAATTCTTACAGTAGCATACAAAATGGTTGTTGAACCTTTATTTTACTTAGCGAAGAACTATATTAATGGAAAAAGAGCTTCAAAGGGGGAAAAGAGTGAAGAAAAAGATACAGAACTACAAGATTTGCAAGGCAAGACTCCAGAAAAGCAAGCAAGACCGAAAACTCCTGATAGGGATAGTGGTGTTATTACATCGGAAATAGCTATAGATAATAATTCTTTTTTACATCAAACAGAGAAAGAAAAGAATTATAATTACAAATTAACTACTACTGATATTAGAGATATTGTAAAAAGCAAATATGGGTGGATAGCACACAAAAATAAAAAAGGCTTAAAAGATACTTCTGAAGGTGTGATTTTTGCTTGTCCTGACTCTACATCATCTTTAGAGCAAGAACTAAAAGAATATAACAATAAAGTAGAACGAGAGGGTAGTGATTTAGTGTTCACTTCAATCCTTAATTTAAATGGAAATCATTGGGTAACACTGGGTGTTTCTTACGACGAAAAGAGTGAAAAGTTTAGAGCTTGCTATTGCGATTCATTTGGTGAACCATTACCAGAAGAGGTATCAAGTGCGCTACAGAAAACTCTAGGAATAGACAATAGTAGTATTAGAAACTCAAAAGCTAAACAACAAGATGATAAGTATAATTGTGGAATATTTGCCTTAGAGAATGCTAAGAAAATTACAGATATGCTGAAAGCAGGCAAATCGTTTGATGAAATTGATGATCAGCTAAAATATGAACTTAGTTCAGAGCAATTAATAGAGAAGAGAAAAGAATTTGCAAAAGCGTTGAAAAAGGATGAACAAAGCAGGGCTGGCACACCAAGCCCTGTATTAGGTGGTCCAGGAAATATAAGTCGTAAAGATAGCGGAGTAAGTTTAGATTCAGTAGAAAGTAAGCAAACAAAAATTGTTCAATATAATACTACAGGTGATGGCAACTGCTTTTTCCATGCGGTATTTGGTGATAATAGCTCTGGTCAATATAAAACTGAAAAAGCACAAGATATGAGAATGGAATGGCACAAATTTTTAAGTCAATTTAACTCTTTGAATAATCCAAGGGTGCCTGAGTTATTGAAGGGACAGATGCAGAAAGTTTTTGGTGCATTCTTAGAAAATCCAAATCATTTGATTGGTATGTCGGACTCAATAAAAGATTTGGTTCAGCATACAAACAGACGGGTAGAGAAGATCAAAAAAAAGACTAATAAATTAATAAAAAAGTTATGTTGTCTTACGACATTAAAAGAAAATGAAGTTATAGGTGATTTAAGAAGCATTAGTGCTAGTAATCTCAATATTAGTGAAAGAAAATATGATAGAAATTATAATAGTGATACTGCAGCAAATTCTTTTCTCAATGGCAAATCCATTTATAGATCTTATCTAGAGGCAATCAGCAGCCAAAGTTACCATGTTTTCATAGAAGAAATTTCTATCTTAGCTTCGCTGGCTAATATTGAAATTGACGTCTACTATAAAAATAATGGTAATGATGTAAATACATTGTTTCTGCCAAATGCGGGAATGATAAATGAAGGTTATCAGCAGAACAACGAGCTATGGGGAAATAAAGAACAAGAAACGGTATACTTGGCACCTGGTCATTATGAGAGAGCTGAGATAGTAGAGGTAGAGCCTTCTCTTATGGAAAAAGTAAGTTCGGCTATACAAAGTGTTGTAACAGTATGTGTAAATGCGCTAGGTTTGAACACATAGAATATATGTCCCTACAAGTAGGAAATTTGACAATTGATTCTCCAGTTATTTTAGCTCCAATGTCTGGAGTGACTGATTATCCGTTTAGAAGTATTGTGAAGAGACTTGGTGCAAGTTTGTTAGTTTCAGAGATGATTGCAAGCAGAGCTATGATTATGCAAACTCGCCAGAGTTTGCAAAAAGCAAAAGTCGATGCATTAACTGCTGTGCAGCTTGCTGGGTGTGAGCCAGATGTTATGGCGGAGGCTGCAAAATTAAACGAGGACATGGGAGCAAAAATTATAGACATAAACTTTGGTTGCCCTGTTAAAAAAGTTGTAAACGGTTATGCAGGATCAGCGCTAATGCGTGATGAGAAAAAAGCCGCTGAGATAATTGAAGCTGTGGTCAAAGCAGTGAATATGCCAGTTACGGTGAAAATGCGCACTGGATGGAACGATGAAAATCGCAATGCCCCGAGACTTGCGAAAATTGCCGAAGACTTAGGAGCAAAAATGATCACTGTGCATGGAAGAACAAGAGCGCAGCTTTATAATGGTCAAGCAGATTGGAAATTCGTTAGAAATGTTAAAGAGCAAGTGAAAATTCCAGTTATAGTAAATGGTGATATTAAAAATTTAAATGATATTCAGAATGCTCTCAAAGAATCTGGAGCAGACGGAGTGATGATAGGTCGTGGTGCCTACGGTAAACCTTGGCTGATTAATCAAGCAATGAACTTTCTCAGTGGAAGTGAAACTTCTGAGCCAACAGCTTCAGAGAGATTAAGCATCATACTCGAGCATTACGACAATATTCTTGAGTACTATGGAAATGACACAGGAATAAAGATGGCCCGCAAACACATAGGTTGGTACAGTAGCGGGCTTCAAGGCTCATCTGAATTTCGTGTGAGAGTAAATAACATGACAGATAGCACAGAAGTGAAAGAAAATATTATTGGCTTTTTTGGTCAAGAGACACACTAGCTGTACTCAATTCGACTGATCGTATGCTACTACGCTCTCTTCCTCACCAGAGTGTAAATGACAACCATTATCCATCAACCATTCCTCGTCATAAGTTTCAATATCAAAATATTTTTCATATTTATCCACATTATCACAAAGTGAAAGTGCTCTGATCTTATTCATAATCAAACCTGTACCAGCAGGAATTAATCTTCCTACTATAACATTTTCTTTTAATCCACTTAAAGGATCACTCTTCCCGCAGAATGCTGCTTCTGTAAGTACTTTTGTTGTCTCTTGGAAAGAGGCAGCAGAAATAAAGGAGCTAGTTTCAAGACTTGCCCTAGTAATCCCCTGCAGAATAGGAAGATAATGAGTAGGCCGTTTGCCAGAGTTACTCATAGCATCATTTTCCCTATCAACTTCCAGCTTGTCAATGCTTTCGCCAACCAAGTACATAGTATCACCAGGATCAGTAATTTCCACTTTTTGTAGCATTTGTTTTAAGATCACCTCTAAATGCTTATTGTCTATACGAACACCCTGCAATCTATAAACTTGCTGTATTTCAGAAATCATATAGTGCGCTAAAGCTTCTAACCCAAGCACACGTAAAATATCATGGAGATCAGGGTCACCATCCATCAATAGATCACCTTTACGTACAAAATCACCTCCATTGACTATTACATGCTTACTTCTTGATACCAAATATTCAACTGGAGAAATTTGTTCATCTACAGGTTTAATTAATATACTGCGTTTTCCTCTACGGTCTTTTTCAGAAAATGCTACATAGCCATCTATCTCACTAACAATAGCATGCTCTTTAGGACGACGTGCTTCAAATAACTCTATAACCCTCGGTAAACCACCAGTAATATCACGAGTTTTAACTGACTCTCTTGGTGTTCTTGTAATAACATCACCTGCATGAACCTTCTGGCCATCTTGTACATTGAGCACTGCACCGATTGGTATAAAATAACATGCTTCAACGCCACTTGCGAGTGTCATTACTTTACCATTATCGTCAAGCAGCACAATACGAGGACGTAAATTAGCTCCACCAGAATGCAATTTCCAGTCTTTTACTACTTTGCTTGATATTCCTGTAGATTCATCCATCACTTCAGTGATCGAAATTCCATCTTTTAAGTCCTGATAAGACACTGTACCAGTCTTCTCCGTGATAATAGGCAATGTATAAGGATCCCATTCCGCAACTTTATCGCCAATTTTTACTGACCCACTCTCATCTACATAAAGCTTAGCGCCGTAAGGTACACTGTGCTTCAACTTCTCACTACCAAGGCTATCAATCAACACGACTTCACAGGAACGGCTTATCACAATTTTATTTCCGTTTCTATCTATAATTATATTACTATTGTTTAACTTTATTTTAGCATTAATAGAAGCTATAATATTCGAGGATTCAACGCCTCTAGTCATTACTCCACCTATATGAAAAGTACGCATCGTTAACTGAGTACCTGGCTCTCCAACAGATTGAGCAGCTATAACACCAACTGCTTCACCTATTGAAACAATTTTACCAGTTGCAAGGTCTCTTCCATAACATAAAGAACATACACCAGGACTTATTTCACAAGTTAAAGGCGATCTAATTTTTACAACATCAAGACCTGCAATGCTGATTTGCTTTACTTTATCCTCATCAATTAATTCCCCTGCTTTTACTAATAGTTCTTTTGTCACTGGGTTATATATATCATTTGCAGCTGTTCTACCCAGCACAACACTCTCTAGAGATGCAACTATAGTACTTCCTTCAACTGTAGCTCTCACAACAAGACCATTTTTTGTTTTACAGTCATGCTTTGTAACTATGCAATTTTGAGATACATCAACTAAACGACGAGTTAAGTATCCAGAGTTTGCAGTTTTAAGTGCAGTGTCAGCTAAACCTTTACGCGCACCGTGAGTAGAATTAAAGTATTCAAATACGTTCAATCCTTCACGGAAATTAGAAATTATAGGTGTTTCTATAATCTCACCAGAAGGTTTGGTCATGAGCCCTCGCATTCCTGCTAGCTGTTTCATCTGTGAAGTAGAACCCCTTGCACCAGAGTTAACCATCATATACACTGAGTTGTACTTACTATTTCCATCATATATAGATATTGCTTTTAACATATCATTAGCTATCATATCCGTACACTTAGACCATTCATCTATAACCTTGTTATACCTCTCACTTCTAGTTATTAGCCCATCTTGATATTGCATAGAGAATTTCTTAATTTCACCCCTCGCGTGATCAACATGTGTAGCTTTAGTTTCAGGTATAACCATATCACAACGACCAAAAGAGACACCAGAAAATGTGGCATACTCAAAGCCAAGTACCATTAATTTATCAGAAAATGCCACTGTAGCACTTTGACCACAGTTACGATATACCAAATCAACTATACCAGTTATTTCCTTGACTGTTAATATCTGATTTATTAGATCGAAGCCTAGATTCTCATGCTTAGGAAAAATTTGCCATAATATTAAACGGCCAGGAGTCGTACAAACAGTTTTATAGTGAGTTTCACCGCTGCTATTAATATACTCCATCCTATACTTTATACCAGAATGAATATGTAAAGTACCATCACTCAAGGAATGCTCAACTTCACAAAAAGCACCAAAAGATGGTAAATTATCTTCCTTAGGTTCTTGTAAAGTCAGATAATATATACCAAGTACTATATCTTTACTAGGAACTATAATCGGTCTGCCATTAGAAGGACTTAAAACGTTATTAGTGGACATCATCAACACCCTAGCTTCAAGCTGAGCTTCCAATGAAATTGGCACATGCACTGCCATTTGATCACCATCAAAATCAGCATTAAACGCCGTACAGACAAGCGGATGAAGCTGTATTGCTTTGCCTTCAATAAGGATTGGCTCAAAAGCCTGAATACCAAGTCTATGTAGCGTAGGCGCTCTATTCAACAAAACAGGATGCTCTTCTATTACCTCTTCAAGCATATCCCAAACTTCTGGTTTTTCTGCTCTTATCAACTTACTAGCAAACCTAATAGTTGGAGCCATACCATACATCTTAAGCTTTGAGTAAACAAAAGGTTTGAATAGTTCAAGAGCCATTCTTTTTGGTAATCCACACTGATTTAGTTTCAAAGTTGGACCAACAACTATTACAGAACGTCCAGAGTAGTCTACCCTTTTTCCTAAGAGGTTCTGGCGAAAACGACCCTGTTTTCCTTTTAACATATCACTAATGGACTTTTTATATCCAACAGCACCAGCTTTATTTACCAAAGTATTACGACGACTATTATCAAAAAGAGAATCAACTGCTTCTTGTAACATCCTTTTTTCATTACGAATCATAATCTCAGGAGGATTTAAGCTCAACAATTTCCTCAACCTGTTATTTCTATTAATAATAGTCCTATAATGATGATTCAGGTCAGAAACTGCAGGACGACCACTCTCAAGCGATACCAAAGGACGCAAATCAGGTGGTAAAATAGGTATAGTTGTAAGTATCATCCACTCAGGCCTATTTCCAGATTTAATGAAGTTTTCAACAATACGCAATCTCTTTATAATTTTCTTTCTTCTTATCTCAGAAGCAACAGATTCTAATTCTAGTCTTAAATCCTTCCTAATTTCATGTAAATCAAGGCGCGTTAGCAACTCTCTTATAGCTTCAACACCTTGCATAGCTACAAAACTATCGATCCCATAGCTATCTCTAGCTTCATTATAAGCTTTTTCACTAATAATCTCACCTTTTTCAAAAGGCGAAACAAGAGGATCTATTACGATATAATTATCGCTATATAAAATATTCTCAATATCTCTGAGAGACATATCCAATAATGCTCCAATTCTTGAAGGAAGCGATTTCAAAAACCATATATGAGCAACAGGAGATGCAAGCTCTATATGACCCATCCTTTCTCTTCTTACTTTAGAAGATGTAACTTCTACTCCGCATTTTTCGCATATGCGACCTCTGTGTCTTCTTTTTTTGTATTTTCCACATAAACATTCATCGTCATTGACAGGGCCAAAAACCTTAGGGCAAAATAATCCACCTTTCTCAACTTTGAACGTACGATAATTTGCAGTTGAAACATCTTCTATCTCACCACAAGATATACGCTTAATACTTTCAGGGCTAGCAATCGATATGCTAACCTCATTAAAAGGTTGTGCAATGTTAGTGTGAGATATATCTTCAATCACTACATCATTTTGCTTTAAATCTACATTTAAACATAAAGAACGTAGTTCTTTTATCATCACATTAAAGGATTCAGGAATTCCACATTCAAAATTACTGTCACCTTTTATTATCGATTCATAAATCTTAACTCTACCATTAATATCATCAGACTTCACAGTTAACATTTCCTGCAAAGTATAAGCAGCACCATAGGCTTGTAATGCCCAACATTCCATTTCACCAAAACGCTGACCACCAAAATGAGATTTTCCTCCAAGAGGTTGTTGAGTAACCAAACTATAAGGCCCTACTGAACGCGCATGAATTTTACCATCAACCAAGTGGTGCAACTTAAGCATGTACATGTAACCAACTGTAACCTTGCGGTCGAATTTTTCACCACTGCAACCGTCATATAATACAGCTTGTCCAGAGTTATCTAAACCAGCAAGTTCAAATAATTTTGCTATTTGTTCATCTTTTGGACCCTCAAATACAGGTGCAGCAACAGGAACGCCATCACGTAATTTGCGTGCAAATTCAATGAGATTATTATCACTAATATTACGAATATCACTACAGATAGATACGTTACTGCCATAGCTATAAACCTCAATCAGGAAGTTACGTAAATTGCTGTATGAACTTTTACAAGAGTTCAAATAGTTCTCTACTAACTCATTCAACTCGTCATTTAGTGCATTCTTATTAGGTGTATTTAAAACAGAAGCCGTTATTTCATCATCGTCAATATTTTCAATTTTTTTATTATCAAGGTATGCTACTGCAAATTGTGTAAAATTATCATCGTTAAGGGACCTAATTCCCTTGCAAAAAGCACTTTTGATCTTATTGATCTCATCGAGAATATTACTTACCTTTTCCCCTAATTTTCTACAAGCCCAACCTACATGCGTTTCCAGTATTTGCCCTACATTCATTCGTGAAGGAACACCAAGAGGGTTAAGAATAATATCAACAGGAGTACCATCTTCCAAATAAGGCATATCTTCCACTGGCACAACTCGAGAAATCACACCTTTATTTCCATGTCTACCAGCCATTTTATCCCCCGGTTGCAGACTATGTTTCACAGCAATGAAAACTTTTACTGACATCGACACACCTTGAGGCAGGTCATAACCTTCATGTAATTTTTCTACTTTTCGCTTAAACTGTGCTATTGCATGTGATACTTTTTCATCAAAATCTTTTTTTAAGCTCTTAACTTGCTCAGAAATGGATTGGTTTTTTAATCCTACACCCCACCATTGCTCACGTTCAATAGAGTCAAATTTTTCTCGATCTTGAGAACCAGAATTAATAAGAAGTTTCTTCAGTTCATCATAGAAATATTCACTAGTAACATTGATTATATAATCTCGTTCTTCCTCAAAGTCATTTATCTCTTTTTGTTTGATGAGTAATGCCCTTTCATTTTCTTCAACCCCCCTACGTGTAAAGACTTGTACATCAATTACTGTCCCTTCAACATCTGGAGATGTATATAAAGAGGAATCCGCACAATCGAATGACTTTTCACCAAAAATTGTCATTAATAACTTCGTTTCAGGAGGCAATGAAAGAGAAGGTTTAGGTGTAACTTTACCTACCAGAATATAGCCTGGACCAACTCTTGTACCAATTTTCACTATACCACTATCATCCAAGTGATATAGATTTTCTTCATTAACACCAGGTATAGCACGAGTTATTTTTTCTGATCCTAAAGGGGTATCATGTACAACACAGTCAAATTCTTCTATATGAATAGAAGTAAAGAGATCTTTTTTAACAACTTCACTAGAAATAATAATAGAGTCTTCAAAATTATAACCTTGCCAAGACATAAAAGCGACTAGCAAATTTTTACCAAGCGCCAACTCACCACTGTTAATTGCAGGACCATCAGCTATTACATCACCCTTTTTAACATAATCACCTACGCACACTAGCGGTCTTTGATTAATACAAGTATTATGGTTAGAACGCTGAAATTTCCTTAGATGATAAATATCTACGTCCAAGTAGTTAACCCTCTCTTTATCAAAAGCACGTATAACTATAGAGTTACTATCAGAACTATCAACTATGCCATCGCGTTTTGCTAAAACTACAGCACCAGAGCCAGAAGCTACAAAAGACTCCATACCAGTAGCAACCAGAGGAGCGGTAGGCTTCAATAAAGGTACGGCCTGACGTTGCATATTTGAGCCCATTAATGCTCTATTAGCATCATCATTTTCTAAAAATGGAATCAAGGAAGCTGCAACTGATATTACCTGCTTAGGAGATACGTCAATGTAACTAACTTGGTCGCTACTTACCATGACGAAGCTACCAGCATATCTACAGTATAGCATGTCATCAATAAAGCAATTATTTTCATCAAGCTTTACGCTAGTGTCAGCTATATGATGTGAGCCTTCGTCTATAGCAGAAAGATACTCAATTTGATCAGTAACAACCCTATTGACTACTTTTCTATAAGGGCTTTCAATGAAACCATATTTATTAATACGCGCGTATACAGCTAAGCTGTTGATTAACCCTATATTTTGCCCTTCAGGAGTCTCAATAGGGCAAATTCTTCCATAATGAGTTGGATGAACATCACGCACCTCAAATCCTGCCCGTTCTCTTGTTAAACCGCCAGGACCTAACGCGGATAACCTTCTTTTATGTGTTATTTCAGATAATGGATTAGTCTGATCCATAAATTGAGATAATTGAGAAGAATTGAAGAAATCTCTTAAGACATTAGTTAACACTTTTGGATTAATAAAATCAGATGGAGAAACTTTATCTAAACTAGAAGTGGACATAGAATCAACTATTGCGCGTTCCAATTTCAACAACCCAGTTCTAAATTGATTTTCTATAAACTCTCCAACTGATCTTACTCTTCTGCTTCCTAAATGATCAATATCATCTACAGATCCTTGACCGTCACGTAACAATACTATTTTTTTCACAATTTCAACAATATCTTCATGCGTTAAAACAGTTAAATCCTCATCATAATTTAATCCAAGGTAAGAGTTAAGCTTCAACCTACCAATGTTAGACAAATCATAATATTCCGGACTGAAGAAAAGATTACGGAAAAACTCTTCTACTATCTCTAAAACAGGAACTTCACCAGGACGCAAAACTCTATATATTTCATATAGTGCATCCTGATAAGACATGTTTTCATCTAAGAAAAGCGTATTTAATATATAAGGTCCAACAAACAAATTATCTATGTTCAACACTGATATTTCATCTACAGATAATAACTCAAGCTTCTTTATGTCTTCCAGCTTTATAGATTCACCAGCAGATAAAATTTTCGTAGAGCTAGCACTATCCATTAAATCTTCTGCGAGGAATAAACCACATATAGAATTAAAAGGAACCAGATACTCTTTCAATTCATTATCATATAGCTTTTTAGCTAGTCTTGAGGTAATACGAACGTTAGCTTTAAGCAGCACATTACCTTCAATATCCATTAAGTCGAAAGGCAGCCTCACTCCTTTAAATTTATCAGGAACAAAAGGCACTTTCCAACCATCTTTATGTTTTACATACTTTATTTTCTCATAAAATCTATCGAGTATATCATTATTTGATAGACCCAACGCCTTTAATAAAACTGAAATTGGCAATTTTCTTTTTCTATCAACACGAAAATACAAATGGTCTTTAACATCAAATTCAATATCAAGCCAAGAACCCCTATAAGGAATAATTCTAGCAGAATAGATCAATTTACCAGAATTGTAAGTTTTTCCCTTATCGCTATCAAAAAACACACCAGGAGACCTATGCATTTGTGAGACGATAACTTTTTCCACACCATTAATGATGAAAGTGCCCTTATCAGTCATCATAGGCAACCCACAAAAGTGGACTTTCTGCTCTTCTATAGATTTTACAACGGTTGCAAGTTTAGAATGATCTCCACTCTCTTTAATCGATTTATATTCATCAAGAGAAATACCATCCTGCATAACAACAAGACGTATAGAAGCAATAACCTGAGCAGAAAAAGTTACACCACGCTTTATACACTCAGATTCATCATACTTAGGATCATCTACCCTACAACTTATAAACTCAATAGTAGCCCTACGCAAAGGATCATTTATTGGAAAGATTGTATGAAAGATAACTTCAAGTCTTTCATTACCCTTATTCTTAGGAGCAAAAGAATCATATGATTCTTTTTGAACCTTAACCAAATCCAATAAAGAATCTTTTAAATCAATCGACCTAGAATAAGAAACTCTAGGAACAAAAGCACCAGAAGCGTACATATAAGAAGAATCAACCATTAAAATACCCCAAACTAATTAAAAGAGCTATATCAATATAAAATTAATACATTAAATATTATTCAAGCTCCACTTTAGTTGCTCCTGCTTCAATAAGTTTTCGCTTGATTTTTTCTGCTTCGTCTTTAGGAACATTAGCGGTCAAATCTTTAGGTAAAGATTCAACCAACTCTTTTGCTTCTTTTAAACCCAATGTAGAATTAACCTCTCTCACAGCTTTAATAACTCCTATTTTTTTACTCGCATCAATTTCTTTAATCACAACTTTATACTCAGCTTTTTCTTGAGCAGCAGGAGCAGCAGCATTATCACCAATAGGCGCCCCAGCACCAACAGCTCCACCAAGAAAAGAACCAGCAGGCAACCCTATTTTCTCTTCTAAAACTTTTACAAGTTCAGAAGCCTCTAATAGGTTTAAAGATAATATTTTATCAACCAAATCACTTGTTACATTACTCATAATTACCACCTTACTTAACAACAAATTTATTTTTTAGAACTATAATAATCCAAAACTCTCATAAGCCTCATAGAAGATGAATTAATAGACAACGCTAACCGAGCAGGAATATCATAAGATATTAAACGCATAATTTTAACACGCAATTCATCCAGAGAAGGCAACTTAGCCAGTTTATTAACATCTTCCACTGTTAACAATTCATTTAAATGAGCTGCGCAAATCACAGACATTTTTTCCTTGTTAGCATTAGTAAAATCAACTATTAATTTTGCAGCTTCTACTATGCCACTAGAGTATATAATAGCAACAGGACCGGAAAATTTGCCTGATAAATAAGAGAATTTACCAGTCCTTTCCAAAGCCAAGCGCGCTAGAGTGTTTTTAACTACTAATACCCCACCTGCTATAGACTTCAGACTATTCCTCAGAGTTAATGAATCATTAGCATTTATAGATTTAAAATTTACTAATATCAAGAAATCATTATTTACAAATACGTTTATTGTGCCCTGTATAAATTCATCCTTATCTTTACGCTTCACGGTATCACTCCCTTAAATTATATCTTCCACTTTGCCTATCTTATAAGCTTTACCCATAGTTGAATTTAAAAAAACACCCTTAAAGTAAATCCCTTTCGCAGAAATAGGTTTATTATCTTTAATTACTTTAAGAAAGGCTTTTAAATTTTCTAGCAAGTCATCAATATCAAATTTAATATTTCCTAATTTACCATGAATAACACCATTTTTATCTGTTCTAAATTTTACCTGACCAGACTTAATGGTTTCAATAGCTTCTGCAATGTTAGAAGTCACAGTACCAAATTTAGGGTTAGGCATCAGCCCTTTAGCACCCAATACTTTTGCAATAGGAGTGATTTTTGCCATAAAATCAGGAGTAGTAATGCACCAATCAACATCTAACTTTCTACCTTTTTTTATTTCTTCAACTAAATCCTCTCCTCCTGCAATATCAGCACCAGCTTTTTCAGCTTCTAATAAATGTTTATCTTGAGCGAAAACAGCTACTTTAATATTCTTCCCGATACCTTTAGGCAAAACTACTGTACCACGCACCTGCTCTTCAGATTTACGTGAATCTACGCCTAAATTGACCGCAATATCAACTGATTCATTAAATTTTGCTGAAGCAGACTCAACAATCTTCCTCAAACACTGCTTAGGATTATCATTATATGTATTCATTTACCTAACCTTCCACAACTTCTATACCCATAGATTTTGCAGTGCCTACAACCATTTTCACTGCTGAATCTTCATTATCCACTTTCATATCAACCATCTTGCACTTTGCTACTTTAATTATAGCAGACATAGGTAATTTAGCCACTAATTCTTTACCAGGATTACCAGAACTTTTACTTAATTTAGCCTCCTGCTTAAGTAAATAAGCCACAGGCGGACCGCTGACAGTAAAATCATGAGAGCGATCATCCTTTATGGAAATTCGCACTGTTACTAAATCGCCCACTTTATAATTAGCGTTAGCAGCACTAGTAACTTTATTAAAAGCTTCACAAAACTTAGGAACAGGTATACCACGTGGACCAAGTACTGAAGCAATTTTCGGTCCTGGAACTGCTTTCCCAGCTTCCATAAGTAAGCTAATCTTAGCAACTATAACACTCATAATTAATCCTCTATTTTCTCTACTTGAGCCAGATCAAGCTCTATTATTGTCGGCTTACCTAAAATCGATACTTCCACATTAATAATTTTTTTCTCATCATTTACCATATTTACCTTACCAGTAAAATTTTGAAAAAGACCATCATTAATTTTCACTTTTTCACCTTTTTCATAACCATAACCTAACTTCTTTGTCTCTTGAGCATTATAAAGTGCATTACACATTGAGTGAATCTCATCATCCAAAATCACCTTTGGAATATTACCGTTTTTCAAAAATCCATAAACCTTAAGAGATTTTGGTATATTATTGATAAAATTCAATACTTCATCGCATAAATTCACGTATAAAAAGACATAACCAGGAAAGCATTTCCTTCGTGTAGCAATTTTCTTAGATTTCAACTCTACTTCACTTAGCTCTTCATATGGAATAAAAACTTCCTTAAAGTAATCATTAACACCCAATCTCATAGAATTTTCCAATATATGTTGGCGCACTTTCTCTTCACAATTAGAAGCAACTCTCAAGACATACCATTTATACCTATTAAATTCTTTACACTTTAAACTTATCTCATCATCTAAAATCATCTCAAAATTACCAGATTCGCCACTGCAGAATCCAGGCGTTTGATTCAAAATATTTTTGCTTTCATCACACAGATGCATATATACATACACTTCACATAATTCTTTTATGTCAGACTTTGAATTACATACCGTTTGATAAGGAATAAACACTTCCTTAAAATAAACAGCATTACTTACCAATTCGCGTATACCTTGCTCATATCCATAATCAACTTTAATGATATACCATCTATATTCACATTCCATAAATAATTCCAAATAAAGCCTTAATTACGTAAAGAGACATAAAATCCACAAAACAGAAGAAAATCGAAAAGCACAATATAACAATCATTACAACAAATAGAGATGACAACACCTCCTGTTTCTTTACCCAAGCAATTCTTCGTATTTCTTGCTTTATATCACAGAAAAAACCACACAAACTTTTTAACATTTCCACCACAACATTAATGCAGGAGCGATAGGAATTGAACCTACAACCTCTGGTTTTGGAGACCAGCGCTCTACCAATTGAGCTACACTCCTATAACTCAAACTCTCACTCCAAAATTTCAGAAACAACACCAGAACCAACAGTTCTACCGCCTTCTCTTATCGCAAAACGCAATCCCTTATCCATTGCTATCGGTACTTGCAATTCTACTTCTACACTCACATTATCTCCTGGCATTACCATCTCCTTCCCATCTAGCAATTTTATGCTCCCAGTTACATCCGTTGTCCTTAAATAAAACTGTGGCTGGTAATTCGCAAAAAATGGTGTATGCCTTCCTCCTTCCTCTTTCTTTAATACATAAACCTCCGCCTTAAACTTTCTATGCGGTGTTATCGTCCCCGGTTTCGCTAATACTTGCCCTCTCTCCACTTCTTCTCTTTTTGTTCCTCTTAACAATATTCCTACATTGAGTCCTGCACTTCCCTTATCCAGCAACTTCTTAAACATCTCAACACCTGTGCATATCGTCTTTTGCGTCGCTTGCAGACCTATTATCTCTATCTCTTCTCCCGCCTTTATCTCTCCCTTCTCTATTCTTCCTGTTACCACTGTTCCTCGCCCCGATATCGAAAATACATCTTCGATTGGCAATAAAAATGGTAAATCCACAGGCCTTGGTGGAACCGCTACATATTCATCTAACTTTTCCATCAATTTGTCTATTGATTTCTTTCCATATTCGCTGCTGTCATCCTCCAGCGCCTTGAGTGCTGAACCAACCACCACAGGCACTTCATCCCCTGGAAATCCGTATCTACTCAGTAATTCCCTCACTTCCATTTCTACTAAATCTATCATATCAGCATCAGCAACATCAGCTTTATTTATATACACCACGATATATCCAACACCTACCTGCTTCGCCAGCAATATATGCTCTCTCGTTTGTGGCATTGGCCCATCAACCCCCGACACTACCAATACCGCCGCATCCATCTGTGCTGCACCTACTATCATGTTCTTTACATAGTCAGCGTGTCCAGGACAATCAACGTGTGCATAATGCCTTTTTTCCGTCTGATACTCAACATGCGCTGTTGCTATCGTTATCCCCCTCTTCCTTTCTTCTGGCGCTTTATCTATCTGATCGTACGCTACAAAATTTCCATAATGCTTCGTTATCGCCGCTGTTAACGTCGTCTTCCCATGATCCACATGTCCTATTGTTCCCACATTTACATGCGGCTTTCCAAATGCTTCCACTA